>JAFUQL010000269.1 GCA_017472375.1 Oscillospiraceae bacterium
CACGATGCGCCGCAGGAAGGTGATGTCCTCGCCGCGCTTCTTCACGGCGATGTTGTAGTTCTTCACGCCCACCTCGCTGGTCTCCAGATCGGTCAGCTCATGGTAGTGGGTGGCAAACAGGGTCTTGCAGCCGATCTTGCGGTTGATGTGCTCCACCACTGCGCGGGCGATGCTCATACCGTCAAACGTGGAGGTGCCGCGTCCGATCTCGTCCAGAATGACCAGGCTGCCGCGGGTCGCGTTCTGCAGGATCTCAGCCACCTCGGTCATCTCTACCATAAAGGTAGACTGGCCGGCGGCCAGATCATCCGAAGCGCCCACGCGGGTGAAGATGGCATCCACCACACCCACATGACACTCCTGCGCCGGCACGAAGCTGCCGATCTGCGCCATCAGGGTGATCAGCGCATTCTGACGCATATAGGTGGATTTACCTGCCATATTGGGGCCAGTGAGCAGCAACGTGCGGTTTTCACCGCAGTCCATGTGGGTGTCGTTGGGGACAAACAGACTCCCCTTCAGCATCTGCTCAATGACTGGATGACGTCCCTCCCGGATGATCAGCTCTTCCCCGCTGTCCACCACAGGCTTCACATAGTTGTTGTCCGCCGCCACCTGGGCCAGTGCCGCATATACATCCAGCTTCGCCACGGCCATGGCTGTGGCCTGAATGCGCACCAACTGTTCGGAGATGGCCTTCAGGAGCTGGTCGAACAGCTCTCGTTCCAGGGTAAGCACCCGCTCGTTGGCGCCCAGGATCTTATTCTCAAGCTGTTTCAGCTCATCGGTGATGTACCGCTCGGCATTGGCCAGAGTCTGTTTGCGTACAAAGCCAGCCGGCACCTGCTCGGAGAAGCTGCGGCTCACCTCAATGTAGTAACCAAACACCCGGTTGAAGCCAATTTTCAGGGTGCGGATGCCGGTCTCCTCTTTCAGCTTGGCTTCAAGCTGGGATAAGTAACCTTTGCCCCCGTGCATGATGTCACGCAGCTCGTCCACTTCGGCGTTGTAGCCGGTGCGGATGACGCCGCCGTCCTTCAGGGTGGAAGGCGCCTCCTCGTCGATGGCTGCAAAGATGCGGTCGCGGATGTCCTCCAGCAGGTCGATCTGGTCAGCCAGTTCAGCCAGCTGCGGGCAGCCGCTGTCCACTGCCAGCTTACGCAGCCCGGGCAGTTCCCGGCAGGTCGTGGCCAGTGCGTAGATCTCCTTAGGGGTGGCAGAACCGTACACCGTGCGGGTCATCAGCCGCTCGATGTCGAACACACGGGACAGGCAGTCGATCAGGTCCGCCCGTAGGACACTCTGCCCGTGCAGAGCCTCCACCGCAGCCAAGCGGTCGTTGATGGACGCGGCGTTCACCAGCGGCTGTTCGATCCAGCTGCGCAGCAGGCGCTTGCCCATGGCGGTCTCGGTCTTATCCAGCACCCACAGCAGGGTGCCTTTCTTCTCGCGGCCGCGCATGGTCTCGGTCAGTTCCAGATTGGCCCGGGTGACCGGCGAGAGCTGCATATACTGCGCCTCGGCGTAGTTGTGCACACTTCTCAGCCGCTCCACACCCTTTTTCTGGGTCCGGTGCAAGTACCCCAGCAGTGCGCCCAGCGCGGTGGGGGCGTTGCCCTTTGGCGAAAGCCCGCTGGCCTCAGCCCAGTTCTCACCGAACTGGCTCTGCAGCAGCTGTGCGATCTGCGCAGGGATGTACTCCTCCTCGGCCATCAGCTCCACCGAGCAGGTCATGTGCTGTTTGATGTAAGCGGTCACCGGCTTATGCTTGAGCATCTCACTGTTCAGCAGCACTTCGCTGGGGCTGTAACGGCACAGCTCAGTGACGATCTGGTTGTCCAGTTTTTCGGCGGTCAGCTCGGTGGCGTGCACCTCGCCGGTGGATACGTCTGCAAAGCAGATGCCGGCGGCCTTGCCCTTGACATAGATGCTGCACAGATAATTGTTTCGGTCGTCCTTGAGCATACTGCTCTCGATGACCGTGCCGGGGGTGACCACGCGAATGATGTCCCGCTTCACAAGGCCCTTGGTCTTGCTGGGGTCCTCCATCTGCTTGCAGATGGCCACCTTGTATCCCTTTGCGATCAGCCGGGCCACATAGGTCTCGTGGCTGTGGAAGGGCACGCCACACATGGGGGCGCGCTTGTCCAAGCCGCAGTCCCGCCCGGTCAGGGTGAGCTCCAGCTCTTTCGATGCCAGGATCGCATCGTCAAAGAACATCTCGTAGAAATCGCCGAGACGGAAGAACAGGATCTCATCCTTGTGCTTCTTTTTTAGTTCAAAATACTGCGCCATCATGGGCGAAAGTTCAGCCATAGCTCACACTTCCTGTTTGTTGGGTGGGTCGTTTCTCTGTGGGGCTGCGGCCTCCTCGTGCAGAGACCATAGCCATAAAAGCCGGTACGCCCAAGCAGGGCGCCCGGCTGTGGTCATGCCTTATGGCAGATGCGGCTGTTTAGTGGCAGCCGGCGCAGGAGGAGCAGCTGCCGCTGCAGCCGGCGGAGGGCTCCTGCACGGTCATGGGGTCGCCGCCGTTCATGGCGGTGTTGATGATGGCATCGATGTAGCCCACCAGACGCTCGGCGGCAGCCTGCGCCTCGTTGTAGGCGACCATGCCCTCGTGGGACATGATGGCGCCGTACAGCTGATTCACCTTGGCGTTCAGCTCGGCAATGCGGGCATCGTCGCGGGTGTCCTGAGTCAGCTCGTTGTTCAGATCCATGCGAGCCAGATTGAACTCACCGATCATGTCCTGCAGGCCCTGATCCTCGTCGTTGGCACGGCGGGCAGCATCCAGAGCCAGATAGCGCTCATCGGTCTGCAGAGCGACCGCAGCCTTCTTGAACAGCTCAATAACATCCATGGTAGATCTCCTTTTCTCCGCCGGTAAAGCCCGGCGATGCATCATAGTTTTTAGATACATTTATCGTTTATCCGGCGCCCATTTGCGCCGAAAAACCATATCACAGTATGTGCGGCATCAAGGCGGTTATCCCCTGCCTTACACCATATGGCCCGACAGCATGGCCATGCGGCTGCCAGTCAGTTCCACCTGCACCTCAGTGCCGATGAGGGCCGCATCGCCCGCGAACTCCACCACAAGGTTGTTGCGCAGGCGGCCGTTCAGCAGGCCGTCACCCCGGCCGAAGCCCTCCACCAGCACGGTGCGGGTCTGACCCACCAGCGCGGCCACCTGCTCGGACGCGATCTCATCCTGCGCCGCCAGCAGCCGGGCCATGCGCTCGGTCTTGTCCTTGTGGGTGTAGGGGTCAGGCATCACCGCAGCCTTGGTGCCGGTCCGCTTGGAGTAGATGAAGGTGAACAGCTGCATATACTTCACCTTCCGGATCAGATCCAGGGTCATCTCGAAGTCCTCCTCGGTCTCGCCAGGGAAGCCCACGATGATATCACTGGAGAAGGTGATGTCCGGCATTTTTGCGCGGGCGTAGTCGATCAGCTCCAGATAATGCTCCACCGTGTAGTGGCGGTTCATCTCCTTCAGCACCCGGTCGCTGCCGCACTGCACCGGCAGGTGCAGATGATTGCAGATGTGGTCAGGGTTGGCCGCCATCACATCGATCAGTTTGTGGCTGGCGTCCTTGGGGTGGCTGGTCATAAAGCGAATGTGGTAGTCGCCCGGCACCTGACACAGCATCTGCAGCAGGTCGGCAAAGTCCATGGGCACGGGCAACCCCTTGCCATAGCTGTTCACGTTTTGGCCCAGCAGAGTGATCTCCTTGTATCCCTCCTGCACCAGCTGGCGGAACTCCGCCAGAATGGCCTCGGGGGTGCGGCTGCGCTCACGGCCACGCACATAGGGCACGATGCAGTAGGTGCAGAAGTTGTCGCAGCCATACATGATGGGCAGCCATGCGCGGAACGAGGAATCCCGGCGGATGGGCATTTCCTCCACGATATCAAGGCGCTCCACGGGGGTATCCAGCACACGCCTGCGGCTCTGCAGCTTGCGGGCGATCAATTCCGGCAGGGTGTCGATGCCGTTGACACCGAACACAATGTCCACAAAAGAGTAGCTCTGGCGGAGCTTCTCCACAATATGGGGCTGCTGCGCCATACAGCCGCACAGGCCGATGATCAAGCCCTTGTTCTGCTCTTTGAGCTTTTTCAGGGCGCCGATGTTGCCGAACACCCTCTGCTCGGCGTGCTCGCGCACAGCGCAGGTGTTGAACAGGATCAGGTCGGCTTCCTCGGGGCTGTTGCAAACGCCGTAACCCACGTCCGTCAGCACGCCCTTGATGCGCTCGCCCTCATTGGCGTTCTGCTGGCAGCCGAAGCTGCGCACATAGGCCATGGGCGGAGTCTCGTATGCAGCAGCAATGACCTCAGCGGCCGTACTGCTGCGTTTGTATTCAATGGTGTTCACAGGTGGTGTTCTCCCAACTTGTCATAGAATCACAGCAGGCATTTTTCTGCCTGGTGAATTTTAATTATAACGCAGAATCAGCAAAAGCACAAGGCAGCGCTCCGCTTTTCCCTGCCCTCTGCCGGGCACGGGTTCAGTCCGTGTTCTTCTTCGCCCGGCCGCGTTTTTTGGCGGGCTCGGCAGCAGCCAGCGCCCGGTCACGCTCCAGCACAGGCTTCAGATAGCGGCCCGTGAAGCTGGCGGGATGCTCCGCCACCTCCTCCGGGGTGCCTTCGGCCACCATAAGGCCGCCGGCACTGCCGCCCTCGGGGCCCAGATCGATGATGTGATCCGCCCGCTTGATGACGTCCATGTTGTGCTCGATGATCACCACCGTGTTGCCTGCATCCACCAGCTTGTCCAGGACCTCCACCAAACGGTGAACGTCGGCCACATGCAGGCCGGTGGTGGGCTCATCCAGAATGTATACCGTCTGGCCGGTGCCCCGGCGGGCCAGCTCCAGCGCCAGCTTCACACGCTGGGCCTCGCCGCCCGACAGGGTGGTGGCGCTCTGACCTAGCTGCACATAGCCCAGACCCACGTCGTAGAGGGTCTGCAGCTTGCGGTGGATCTTGGGGATGTTGGCAAAGAAGGTCGCGGCCTCCTCTACCGTCATATTCAACACATCTGCGATGTTTTTATCCTTATATTTGACCTCCAGCGTTTCGCGGTTGTACCGCGCGCCCTTGCACACCTCGCAGGGAACGTAGATGTTGGGCAAAAAGTGCATGGCGATCTCAAGGATGCCGTTGCCCTCGCAGGCCTCACAGCGGCCGCCCTTCACATTGAAGCTGAACCGCCCGGCGTTGTAGCCGCGCATCTTGGCGTCCTGCGTCTGGGCAAACAGAGTGCGGATGTCGTTGAACACCCCGGTATAGGTGGCGGGGTTGGAGCGGGGCGTACGGCCGATGGGCGACTGGTCGATGCCGATGACCTTATCCACCCACTCAAGGCCCTCCATGTCCCCGTGCTTGCCGGGCCGATGCTTGGAGCCGTTCAGATCAGCAGCCAGCCGCTTGTAGAGGATCTCATTGATGAGGGAGGACTTGCCCGAGCCGGAAATGCCGGTGACCACCGTCATCTTGCCCAGCGGGATGTCCACACTCAGATGCTGCAGGTTGTTCTCATAGGCATCCACGATGCGGATGCGCTTGCCGTTGCCCGGGCGGCGCACGTCGGGCACCTCGATGCGCTTGCGCCCCGCCAGATACTGACCGGTGATGCTGCGCGGCTCGGCGCAGATGTCCTCCACCGAACCGACCGCCACCACCTCGCCGCCGTGAACGCCTGCGCCGGGGCCGATGTCCACGATGTAATCCGCCTGCCGCATGGTGTCCTCATCGTGTTCCACCACGATCAGGGTGTTGCCAAGGTCGCGCAAACGCTTCAACGTGGCGATGAGCTTGTCGTTGTCCCGCTGGTGCAGGCCGATGCTGGGCTCATCCAGCACATACAGAACGCCGGTCAGAGCGCTGCCGATCTGGGTGGCCAGGCGGATACGCTGGCTCTCGCCGCCGGACAGGCCCACCGAACCGCGGGCCAGCGTCAGGTAGTCCAGGCCCACGCTCTGCAGGAAGCCCAGCCGCTCCCGCACCTCTTTTAAAATGCCATCGGCGATCATGTGTTCCCGGCTCGTCAGCTCCATTTGTTCGATGAACTGCAGCTCCTCCCGCACGCTCATCTGGCAGAACTGGCTGATGTTGATGCCGCCCACCGTCACCGCAAGGCTGGTGGCCTTCAGACGGTGGCCGTGACAGTCGGGACATTCCACCCCGTTCATCACGGTGGCGATCTCCTCTTTCATCCACTCGCTGCTGGTGTCGCGGAAGCGCCGCTCCAGATTGGGCACGATGCCCTCAAACTCGTTCAGGTATCGGCCCGAGCCGAACTCATTCTGGCGGTGCATCTCAATGCGCTCGCCACCGGTGCCGTACAGGATGGCGTTCACCGCCTCATTGCTCATGGCGCAGATGGGGGTGTCCAGATCAAAACCGTACCGCTTGCCCAGACCCACATAGTACATTTCGCTCACCGAGCCCTCGGCGTAGTACCAGCCGCTGGCCTTGATGGCGCTCTGCCGGATGCTCAGCTTTTTGTTGGGCAGGATCAGCTCCGGGTCCACCTTCATAAACACGCCCAGGCCGGTACATTTCTCGCAG
>JAFUQL010000270.1 GCA_017472375.1 Oscillospiraceae bacterium
CGGCCGATCGGCCGGGGGGCTTTGTTCATTGGATCAGATCCTGGTCACCGGGATCACTGGGGCGTATCATCGTCGTCCTTGCGCTTGCGGGTAACAAGCAGCAGGGCGATGACCGCAGCCAAGCCGCCTGCCATCAGGCCGATCCACAGCGCAGGGTTGCTGGAATCGCCGGTGTTGGGGCTGCCCGGGGTACCGGGGTCAACAGGGGTCGGGGTGGGTGTGGGACCGGGATCCTTGGAATGCTTCTCCGAGTTGTAGAAGATCATCTCCAGAACATCCTCGTCGCTGTCGCTCTTGCTGTTGCGGATGCTGTAGGATACGCCTACACCGCCGCGGTGGTTGTCGTACAGAGTGACCGTGACATAATAGATCGTATCGTCATAGTTGATATGAGCGTACTTATCGCGGTCGATCTCGCACACCGCATAGTAGTAGGTGTCGAGCACACGCTGAGTGGTATCATCGTTGCGATTGCCAGTCGTCGAATCGTACACATACTGGATGGGATCA
Source organism: Oscillospiraceae bacterium (assembly GCA_017472375.1). Taxonomy (GTDB): domain Bacteria; phylum Bacillota; class Clostridia; order Oscillospirales; family Ruminococcaceae; genus SFJ001. Next base: position 511 of record JAFUQL010000270.1, read on the forward strand.
AAGGTGATCTTGCCCGCCGCATCGTTGGAAGCCGTCTGGAGCGGATCACCAGTGATCGCGAAGGTGGAGTCCGTCTGGTACAGGGCAAAGCGGAACAGACCGTTGTGCAGGTAGCCGTCATGGACCTTGGTCGCACTCAGGTGCAGGTTCGCGACGGCGCCCTCTTCCAGCGTGTAGGTGTTGCTGAACTCAAAGCCATCGAGCACCACATCTGCCGTCTCACTGCGAGGGGCATTTTCATCTTCCGTACTCACGGTGCGCTTGGTCCCATCGACCAGCTCCCACTTACCATCTTCAGCGTCATAGAGGTAGCCTTCGATCTCCATTTTGGCCTGCAGATGACCCGCATGATCATCCGTCACGGTGATGGTCAGGCGGTACTCGGTGGTATCGTAGACCACGCCGCCGAGGGTGTTGTTGATCTCGCGGACAACATAGCGGAAAACGCCGGGGGTCGTAAAGGTGCGGTCGTGGAAGATGACACTGGAGCAGGCCCCGGTTTCCGCATCCTTCTGGTTCGAGACGTAGCGGATGGGCTGTTCCTGCGTTGTCCAGTTCTCATCGGCGGCATAGGTGGCTAAGAAGAACTCAGCATCATGCAGGGCACGGCCCGTCAATGCCTTGGTACCGCGCAGGTTCACAGTGACCGGCTCGGCGCTGTAGGTGTTGGTGAAGTGGATGCCCTGTCTTGTTCCGTTTTCATCTGCCACAAATACAGTGTTCTCGCCGTCCTTAACAAACTTACCGGCGGTGTAGGAGACGCTCGTTACGTTCACCTTGTGCTCCGTCTCCTCGCCCTCCACATTGACCACGACTTTGAACACGGTCTGGTCGTAGGTGATGCCGTTCAGCTTGCCGTTTACAGCGTCATCAGGGAGCTGCTCGTAGACATAGTAGGTAAACTCTTTTGCCTTTTTGTTCGGTTTGTTGTCGACAGGATCGAGTTCGTCGATGGTGTAGGTCAGCATCTCCCGATCCTTGAAGGAGAAGAAACCGTTCGTCTCGGAAGTGACCACGGTAGTGAAGATCTCCTCGGCCTTGGGCTGCAGCCCGTGCTGCAGCACGATGGTGAACTTGTCGGTGAACTTGTCACCATCTTCTTCGTTCTGCCAGTCACGTCCGGCGAGGATCTTCTGGCCTTCGATCTCGACCTTGGCCTCAGGGTAGTCCACAATGGCGTGGACGCCCTGCGTGAGCTCGGCCTCCTTCCATTCACTTTTCCCTGCATCCCAATCGTAGATGGATACTTCACCCTTCTTGACAACGACCTTGTGTTTGGGGGCGGCGTGGTAGCCGTCCGGGGCAGAAGTCTCCTCCAGAATGTAGGTATGGCCCGAGGGGATCTCCGCAAAGACCAGGTTGACCGCATCCCCTTTATAGGTCAGCGCGTCATCCTTGGAACGGGAGATGGCGGTCAGCGGCGCAATGGTGTCGTTGCAGCAGCTGTCGCTGTCGTGGGTCAGGGTAAACTTCGCACCCGCCAGCAGAACCTTAGCGTCATCGGTGGCGTCATTGGTCTTTTGCAGGCGAAGCACCGCCATATAGGAGTTGGTGAATACGGGCAGTTCCTCGACACTCGTATACGTTACACCGTTCTGCGTGTACGTTACACCATCCTTCTTGTACGTTACACTCACCGCATACTCGCCTTCATCATTCTCGCGTTTGGGGGCAGAAACGGTAATGGTCACATCGCAACGGCTGTTGTCATAGACAATGTGCTCCTCGCTGCCCTGGCGCTCAACAATGTAGTATTTGTATTCTCCAGCCCGGTCAAAGGTGAGCACGTCCGTAAAGGAGATCTCGCCATTCGCACCGTTGGTGGCCGTTGCTACCAGCGCATCGGTCGCCGCATTGCGCAGCTCGAAGGTGAACGCATCCTTGTCCAGCATCTCGGAGGTGCCAGACATCTGCTTGATGGCGCCCAGAGAGACCGTGACCGGAGCACGCAGGTAGTTCACGAACGCCATGGGAGCAGACTGAGGGTCATATGCAGTTTCAGTTTCTGCCTTCTTATAGCTCGTTGTGGCCTTCAGTTCGTCTCCATGCTGAGTAACCTCAACAGTAATGTTGTAGACCGTGCGGTCATAGTAGACCAGCTCGTCATCGGACAGATGCAGCTCTTTCAGGGTGTAGGTGTAGGTGCCTTTCGACTTGTAGAAGATAGGGTCAAAGATGACCTCGTCCACATGTTTGGCCGCCAACTCGGCATTCGCCGAATCGGTGTTCTTCTTCTGGGCGATGAGATTGTTCGCCGAATCGCGCAGCTCGAAGGTAAAGGTGTTGTTGGGGACCGCAATGGTATTGCCATCTTGATCCAGCAGAGTCTTCTGTGCCTTGAACTCCACGCGGGCCTCAGTGGCGGGGGCGTTCACGATCTTGACGCTGCCTGCATCCGCAACCAGCACACCATCGATGTACACGTCACCGAAGGATACAACAACCGTGCGGGGCAGGGCCTTCTGATAGCTAATACCATTTGCGGTCAGGGGTTCGGACTCTTCCAGCACGTAGCTGTGGCCGGAAGGAACGTTTTCAAAAGTGACAACGCCATCCGTCCCGGAGGTGGCATTGCTTACGAAGTCGGAGTCGGAAATTTCATGCTCACCACAGGTCTTAGCATGAGTCAGGGTGAACACCGCGCCGGTCAGGGGGCTGCCCGCCTCATCCACCTTGGTAAAGCTGAAGTCGGCGGTGCCGCCGTCGTGGTGGACGTTGGTGAACACAGGGACACTCCCAGTATACGCAGCGCCTACGGTGTCCTCTGCATTGTCATACTTGGTGTAGGTGATCGAGTCGACCTTATAGTAGCCGGTATCCGTCGGAGCGCCGATCACGACCTTCACCTCATAGACGGAGGGGTCGTACTCCATGTAGTGGGCAGTGTCGCTCTTCTGGGTCACACCCTCCTCATCAATAAAGAAGGTATAGGTACCGGCCGCGCTGAAAATGATCTCCGGGAAGGTCACCACACCGGCATCGCCGTTGGTAGCAGTCACGCCGCTCGCCGGCCAATCACTGGGGGTCTCCGAGTTCTCACTCTTGATCTTCACGTTCTTCACGTTCGTCGTGTCATCTGCAGTCAGAGTAAACTGGAACGGAGCCTTCCAGTCTTTGATGGAGTCGCCGGTCAGATTCTTCTGGGCCGTCAGCACAACGCCCACCGGCTGGCGGCTGACGTTGGCAAAGGTGACGTTTTTCGGGGGGTTGCCCTGATCGTCGACGATGGTGTTGCCCTTATTGTCAACAACCTTGCTGACTGTGGCGACATACTTGGTGGGGTTCTCCGCATTGTCGGGCGCCACGGTCACGGTCACATGGTACACCGTTTTGTCGTAGATCACGTTCTCGGCATCACCCGCATCCTCGACGATCTCATACACATATGTACCGGGGGCATCGTAGGTCATCTCCTTGAAGGTGACCTTACCGTTCTCATCGTTGGTCTTGGTGTCCAGCGGGTTGCCCGCAGCATCCTTCAGCAGGAAGGTGAACGCGCCGCCCTCGGGGGCATTACCGTCCAGAGTCTTGGTCGCCGTGAGCTGAAGCTCCGCGCTCCCCAGCGGCTCGTTCTTGACAGCGAGGTCCGCGCCGCTGCCGCTGACCAAAGCGTTACTCTTCGTGAACGCGGTCTTACCATAAGCAACGGTCACGGTACCCAGCGCACCGGCGGCTTTCTGGTAGCCGGCGGGGGCCTTGGTCTCGGTCAACGTGTAGTCATGGCCGGAGGGGATGTTCGCAAAGCTCACCACACCGTTGGCGTCAGATGCCACCGTGTGGTCGGCGATCGCCACGGTGTTCCCAGCCGCTTTACACACCGCGCAGTTGCCAGCATTGTGGGTCAGCGTAAACTCCGCGCCCTGCAACGAGGTGCCGTTCGCATCCGTCTTGGTGAAGGTCAGCTCACCCAGGTAGCCCTTGACGGAGGGGTCGGGGAACTCCAGCTCCTTCTCTTTCTTCTCCTCGTCGGGTTCGGTGGGGTCCTCATAGGTCAGCTTGGCGCCATCGTTTGTGGGGCAGGTCGCGCCTTCCACAAAGCCGAGCACTTCATTCTCAAGGCGAACACGGTACTTCAAGGTATAGGTATAGGACACGACCGTTTTGCCGTCTTCGGTCTTTTCCGTCTGAATGGTATAGCCGGATTTCTCCAGATCCCAGTCGATGGCGTTGGCCGAAGCAGTGCCCTCGTAACCGGCGGTGTTCTCCTTACCCTCAGCGTGCTCACCCTTCAAAGAATCTTTCAGGGCACCGCTCTGGTCGTAGAACGCGATAAACTCTGCATATTCGCCCATGGGGTCAACGACCTTGCCCTCAGCGAGGGAGCGGCTGGAAGTGACCTCAATGGTGCTGAGGATGCTGTCAAATGCCGCATCCAGCTCGGCCTGACTTTCGCTTTTGTAGAATCCGGTGGTGACGTTGGGACCACCGCCCAGACCGTTGCCATTCAAAGTGCCGCCCAGCCATGCCTCGTAATCCTTCGTGCTGGTGGCACTGCCGATCACATAGCCGTTGGGGTGGATGCCCTTGGGGCGGTCTACTGTTGCAAAGGTGGCGTTCTTCCAACGGTCCAGATACATCTGGATGGTCTGGGAGCCCACATCAATGCCAATGGTCACAATGTTGATGCCGGACTTCTTCATGCTCGCGGCAGTGTTCTGGGCGCGCAGAGCAGCCTCGTCGCTGTAGTCGGTGCCCGCACAGACGCGGTTGCGCTCGCGGTCTTTAAAGCGATCCACTCCGTTGGTCAGATAGCCCTGCATGGAGCGGCCACCGCCGGTCTCCTTTTCGGTGTAGGTGGTGGGGAAACCATCGGTGATCAGCACCACATACTTGTACTTCGCAGTGGACTTCTTCAAAATGTTGTCCGCCAGGCGCAGGCCGCCCTCAATGTTGGTGTAACGGCGGTCGCCGTCCGGCGCAGTGATGCTGCTGATGGTGCTCAGCATCGACTGGTTGACCTTCCCCAGGTCGATCAGGATGTTGGCGTCGGTGTTGAAGGTCACCAAAGCCAGATTGCGCTCGCTGGGCAGATTCGGTGCAGAGGCGTACTCCAGTACAAACTCCTGCGCCGCCGCCTTGGCCTCGGCCAGGCGGGCCGAAGCGGCATTCTCAGGTTTTTCGTTATCATGGTTATAGTTCATTGTGTTGGAAATATCCATCACAATGACAACGTCTGTGGCGGTCTCCTCAACGATCTCCTTTTCGGTCACCGTCAGGGTAATATCAAAGTAGTTTTCGATCCCGGTGGGCTCGATCGTCTTGCTGATGGTGACACTGCCATCAGTATTTGTACCGCCCGTTTTGTCCGGGATAATTTGCTGTTTTTTCTGCTCCGTGATTTCCTGCTCCGTGATCACGACCTCGTCCGCATACGCCACAGGCACAAAACCTGTTACCATCGAGGCCATCATCACAAGGCTCAGAAAGCCTGCGATCCATCGTTTCATCGCATCATACCTCCTTACATAGTTCCTTTTTTACAGATCTCCGTGTGGCCGCAAAACACAGATGTGTAAATCACATTGCACCGCGCATTCTGTAAAGCCTCTGCGCCCGGTGTTTCCCTATCTCACATCGCCACACTGCACCAGATTATCTTATCTTAGATTAACATTCCCGGTCCCTTTGTGTCAACGCTTTCACAAAAACTACAACGGTTCCAAGCTCAGCCTTTGTATAAAAATCGGCAGTTCCTTCGCCAATCGTCCACACTCATGCAAAAAAGGAGCCGGCATCTTCGGCCGGCTCCTTTGAAATACACGGGGGTCAATCACGATTTCTGCTCATCAAGCGCAGGATCTTCAGGAAAATGTTGATGAAATCCAGATACAGCTGCAGGGCACCATAGATGGCGGTCTTATGGGCCATCAGCTCGTCACCGGCGGTGTAGTAGTACAGCTCCTTGATCTTCTGCACATCGTAGGCCGTCAGGACCATGAACAGCACCAGGCCGCCCGCGCAGATGACCAGATCGAACACGCCGAAGTTCAGGAACAGCCCCAGCACGGTGAAAGCGATCAGCGCCAGCAGGCCGCCCGTCAGGATACTGCCCAAGCTGGACAGGTCCGCCTTAGTCACGGCACCGTACACGCACATGATGCCGAAGTAGAGCGCCGCCGCCACAAAGGCGAAGATCAGCATGCTCAGATCAAAAATCAGGAAGTAGGCCGAGAACACCAGACCATTGAGCGCGGCATAACCGAAAAACAGCGCAGTGGCAGTGCCAGGGGCCATATCCGTCAGCCGGGAGCCCAGCACGACCACCAGCACCAGCTCGGCAATGCTGAGCGCCATCAGGACCGCGCCGTTCATCACAAATGCCACCATGCCGGTGACATAGCCCAGGAAGGCCACTGCGAAAGTCAGCAGCAGGCCCATGAACATCCAGCGGAAGGTGCGGTTCATGTAAGAGGTCAGGTCCTCCTGCAGGGCACCCCGCCCAGAGTAATTGTCGTAATCATTGTACATCGTATGCACATCCTTTCCTGCAAGGGTACTCGCCGCTCCATTCCTTATTATAGGACAAGTATGGCCCGCAAATGGCACATTCTATTCGTTGCGCCGCCGGGCGCGGTGGAGTATAATGACCACAGTAACCTTTGCTTATGGGATAAGCATACAACGATTCGCCTGTTTCTGCAAGCCGCCTGATGTGAACGGCCTGCGAACAAACTGTGAAGTGAGGTCGCCCATGTCCTTTGGTCTGTACATCCACATTCCATACTGTCTGTCCAAATGTCGCTACTGCGACTTTTACTCGCTGGGAGGCAGCCGCCAGGTGCCAGATGCCTATCTGGATGCACTGATCCGCGCATGGAATAATTTTGCTGTTTCCGACCTCTGCCCCGCCGGCGGGATGCCCCGGCCGGACACCCTGTATTTCGGCGGCGGTACGCCCAGCCTTCTCTCCCCTGCGCAGGTGGAGCGCCTGATCTCCTTCTTTTCCCCTGCCGGCGATGCAGAGATCACGCTGGAAGCCAACCCCGAAACGGTGAACGAGGACTCCCTGCGCGGTTTCCGCGGGGCCGGCGTAAACCGGCTGAGCCTCGGCGTCCAGACCGCGCGGGACGACAGCCTTGCCCGGCTGGGCCGCCCTCATACTGCCGCACAGGCCCGCAGCGCCCTGCGAGCCGCCCGTGCTGCCGGGTTCGAGAACATCAGCGGCGACATTATGCTGGCTCTGCCCAAATACACCCGCGCTGAGTTTGACGAGACGCTGGAGCTGATCGCCGGTGAAGGCGCCAGCCACATCTCTGCCTATCTGCTGAAGATCGAACCCGGCACTGCCTTTGGCCGCCGCCCGCCCGAGGGGCTTCCTGATGAGGATACAGCCGCTGATCTCTATCTTTACGCGGTGGAGCGGCTGGCGCAGGAGGGCTTTGCACAGTACGAGATCAGCAATTTTGCCCGCCCAGGCTTTGAGGGAAAGCACAATCTTCTCTACTGGAACTGCGAGGATTACCTTGGGCTTGGCCCCGCCGCCCACAGCTGCGTAGGAAACCGCCGTTTCTTCTTCCCCGGGGACCTGCACAACTTTCTGGCCGGCCCGCCGCATCCCATCCCGGATGGGGAATGCACCGCCGAGGATCACATCCTTCTGCAGCTTCGCCTGGCCAGCGGGCTGGACCTGGGCGAGTTAAACACACGATACGGCGTACGATTCAACCAGAAGCAGATGCATTTTTTGCAGCGCTGCCAGCAGGCTGGTTATGCGCAGATCGACGGCGATGTCGTTCGGCTGACCCCCGCAGGCCTGATCATCCAACACTCGATCCTCTGTGAGCTACTTGCCTGACAAACAAACAGACCGGCGGAAAACGACCTTGTTTTCCGCCGGTCTGTTTGATTTAATCGGTCTCGCCCAGGCAAAGCACCGGCCCGCCAAAAAATGCCGCCGCAGCCGGGTCGTGGGTGGCCAGGATCAGGGTGCGGCCCTTCGCCCTCTCGCGGGTAAATTCCATCGCACGGAAGAGATTTTCTTCGTCCAGCCCGGTGAACGGCTCATCCAGAATGAGATTTTCCGCCGGAGCCAGCAAGGCCCGGGCCAGTGCCACCCTCCGCCGCTGACCGCCGGACAGCTTCTCCGCCGGTGTCGCGAGCATGTCGCCCTCCAGCGCAAGGGCATGCAGCGCCGCCTGCATCTCCTCCTTCGAAAGCACACCCGGCCGACACACGAGGCGAATGTTCTGCTCCGCCGTAAGCTGCGGGCAGAGCCGATCCTCCTGAAACACCGCAGCGATCTGCCCTTTGCGGGTCATGGTGCCGCTGTCCGGCGTTTCCAATCCCATCAAAATGCGAAGAAGTGTTGTTTTGCCGCAACCGGAAGGCCCGGCCACCCGCAGGAAACCCTCTGCTTCGCCGCTGACATTCCACAGCACCCGCTGAGGGCCGAAGCTTTTGCAGATCCCTTCAAAACTCAGCACAGTCCGTCACCTCCCATCAGATGCTCGCCCAGACGGTCCAGCAGGCGCAGGAGCACCCGCTCGAACAGGGCGCTGACGCAGATGATGACAAAGGTCCACGCGAACAGCTCATCGGTCATTACATACAGCTTGGTCTGGTACAGGGCTTCGCCCATGCTGCCGTCCGGCAGACCAATGACCTCGGCGGCGATGCCGCTTTTCCAGCAAAGGCCCAACCCCACCCGGCAGCTCTGTACCAGATAAGGCCACACACAGGGCAGCCAGATGTACCGCACCCGCCGCCACAGAGGGATGCGAAAGACCCTCGCCATCTCAAGAAGGCTGCGGTCCGCATTCAGAACCCCCTCCAGCACCGCCGAATAGACCACCGGCAGCACCATCAGAAAGCTGATGAGCACAGCCAGATTGCGGCTGCGCATCCAGAACAGCGCCAGAATGATGAAGCTCGCCACCGGGGTGGCCTTCACGAACTGCATCATGGGGGCCAGCAGTATCCGCAAGAGCTCGCACGCACCCGCTGCAGCGGCCAATGCACATCCCGCTGCCAAAGCCAGTAAAAATCCACTCAGGATCCGCACGGCACTGAACCCAATGCGACACCAAAAGGCCCCGGTGGGCGCAAGCCGCATCAGAGCCTCCAGTGCCTGTATGGGGGATACCAGAATGATCGCTTCACCGATGATCACTGCAGCCAACTGCCACACAGCCAGCCAGAACGCCACCGCCAGAAGCATCCGGATCCGCTTTGTCTTGTTTGCGGTATCAGGCGCCATAGTAGAATGCATCGTCGGGCATCTGACCGCCCACCGCGTTGGCATCCTGCTCGAACAGCACCTGCAGGTAACCGCTCAGCATGGACTTCATCTCAGCGCCAGCCACATAGGTGATGTTGCAGGCGGGCAGGGCCTTCTGAGCCAGAGGGGCCTTGGCCACGATACCGTAACCGGCCACCAGCTCGGCGGCCTCAGCAGTGTTGGCGTTCACCCACTCGATGCTGGCCTTGTAGTCGGCCAGGAACTCCTCGAATGCTTCGGGGTTCTGCTCCACGAATTCGCGGCGGGCCACCAGTACACCGGTGACCATGCCGGAATCCTCGCTGACCTTCTCCCACTCCTCGGTCAGGTCCAGTGCCACAGTCAGGCCTTCCACCTGCGCCTGCGCAGCAGTCACATAGGGCTGGGGCAGCACAGCAATGGCACCGTCGGTCTCGGCCTGCATGGCGGCCAGCACCTCGGTGGCCTCGCTCTTGTACTCAATGGTCAGATCGGCGGCAGGGTCCAGGCCGTTCTGACGCAGAATGTAATTCAGGGCGTACTCAGGGGTGGTGCCCTTGCCGGTGGAATAGACCGTCTTGCCGGCCAGATCCGCCACGCTGGTCACTTCTTCGCCGCTGGTGACTACATACAGGACACCCAGCGTATTGATGGCGGCTACCTGCAGCTTGCCCTCGGTCTTCTGGTAGAGGGTCGCGGCCAGGTTGGCGGGCACAGCGGCCAGATCCAGCTCGCCCTTCACCAGCAGAGGTACGATCTCGTCGGCAGCACCATACATGGTCACCTGATAGTCCTGATGAGTCGCGCCGGCCTCGGCATCGCTCATCAGCTTCACCATACCCATAGTGGTGGGGCCCTTCATGCCGGCAATGCGGAAGGTGGCCACGGGGACCTCAGCGGGCTCGGCGGTGGGCTCAGCAGTTGCAGCAGGCTCGACGGCGACACTCGAAGAAGCACCGCCGCAGGCGGCAGCGCTCAGCGCCAGCACAAGCGCCAGCAGAATACAAATCAGTTTTTTCATTGATAATCTCCTGTTTTGGGCAGATCTTTTCGCCCGGTTCGATATGGTTTGCGTTTTCTGGCACATTATATTACAATAGGATCAAGATTTCAGTTGCCAGAGCAACACTCCGGCAGGAAAGGAGCCGCCATGACGCAATACTACCCGCTTTTGCTGCGCACGAGCCTGTTCCGCGGATTTGAGACCGCGGAACTTCACCAGCTCATGGGGTGCTTCTCCCCTGCCCTGCGGCGGTTCGACCGGGGGGAGATCCTGCTGATGGCCGGCTACGAGAATCGGGATGTGGGCATCCTGCTGGAGGGCGAGGCCGAGGCCGTTAAGAACACCCCAGAGGGAACCAGCGTTTCCATCGTACATCTCTCCCCCGGCGGCGTGTTCGGGGATGTTCTTTCGGGCAGCAGCCAGAAAAGCCCGGTCACTGTGCTGGCCCGCACCGACTGCGCCGCGATCTTTCTACCCTACGAGCGGATCCTGCACCCCTGCCGGGAACTGCACCACTGCCATCTGCAGCTGCTGCAGAACCTGGTCAGTACCATCAGCGACAAGTACTTCGGGCTCAGTCACCGCATCGACCTGCTGATCTTGAAAAGTTTACGCGCCAAACTGTGCGCCTATCTGCTGGAGATGCACCGGCAGAACGGCCAGGATACCTTTACCATTCCTTTTAACCGAGCCGAGCTGGCCGAGTATCTAAACTGCGAGCGCAGTGCCCTCAGCCGCGAGCTGAGCCGGATGCAGGCGGAGGGGCTCATTGAGACCTACCGAAGCAGCTTCAAGATCCTTGACCCGGATGCCCTGCAGCGGCAATATACCCAATAATACATTATTATAAGGAGAAGACAGCCATGAGCAAACAGACCTGGAAGGGCAGCACCCTTTTGAATCCCGAACCGCCCGTTCTGGTGAGCTGCGGCCCCGCCGAAAAGCCAAACCTGATCACCATCGGCTGGACGGGTACCATCTGCACCCAGCCGCCCATGGTCAGCATCAGCGTACGGCCTGAGCGCTACAGCTACGATCTGATCAAGCAGAGCGGCGAGTTCGTCATCAATTTGCCCACCCGCAGTATGGTGCGGGCAGTGGACTGGTGCGGTGTGCGCAGCGGCCGCGACTACGACAAGTTTGCCGAGTGCAAACTTCACGCCGAGCCAGCCAGCCAGGTAAGCTGCCCCCTTTTGTCCGAAAGCCCGGTCAATCTGGAATGCCAGGTGACGCAGGTCATCCCGCTGGGCAGCCACGATCTGTTCCTGGCCAAGGTCGTCGCCGTAGACGTGGACGAGGCTCTGCTGGATGAGAGCGGCAAGCTGCGGCTTGACAAAGCCGACCTGATCGTATACAGCCATGGCGAGTATTTCGATCTGGGCAAGAAACTGGGCACCTTCGGTTATTCGGTGCGCAAGAAAAAGACGACCGTTCGCGGCATTTACTCTAAAAAGAAATAATTTGCGCAATGTGTAAAGCGAACCAACTTTACAACAAGCCAAATAAGAAAACTCCCGAACCGAGCCATCGCCCGATTCGGGAGTTTTCGACGTTATAAAGGTCTTTTTATGAAAGTTCTGCCGCCAGAAGCTCCAGCCCCAACATCAGACAGCGGGCGGTCGTTTCCAGCGTTGAAAAGTCCAGTTCATCCGCCGTATCCGTAGGCTTATGATACTCCACAGGAAGCAGATCAAAATCTCCGTCTGGCCTGCGCCAGCAGAGGTTTGCCGCATCGATGCCCGCCGCATTGAAGCTCACCTGGTCGCTCTCGCCGTAATGGCGGGGTGCCCGATATTCAGTGCCATTGTCCGCATCCGTCGCACCGTATAAGGTCTGGTAGGCCCGCTCCGCTGCCCGTGACACCGCATTATGCGCCGGAGCGATCGCATCGCCCTGCACATACCCATTCTCCGTTCGGGCGCCCAGTGTGCGCACCACGAAGATGGCCTCCGGATCCGATGTGACCGAGATGTCCATGTTGAAGGCACCGGCGCACCAGGCCCGCTCCTCCTCGCTCAGCGCCTGCACCCAAGCGGCCGAGCCATGGAACCCGGTCTCTTCCGCAGCCGCAAACAGGATGCGCACCTGAACGGGCATCGCCTCGCAAAGCGGCCCCAGTATGCGGGCAGCTTCCAGCGCGGCCGCCACCGAGCCTCCATTGTCCCGTGCTCCGGGTGCATCGGGCACCGTATCGTAATGGGCCACGATGACCAGGAACTCCTCCGTAAGGGCAGCGTTGCAAACTGCAGTCAGGTTGCGGCAGGTCGTGCCGTTTACCTCCAGCGACTGCCACTGCAAGGTGTTATCCTCCTCACGGAAGCCCAGCTCCCGCAGCCGTTCGGCCAGCCAGTCAGCTGTGACCCGCTCAGCCTCGCTGCCCACCGGCCGTGGGCCGATGGTTTGCGAAAGATAGCGGGTGTCTGCTTCCAGGCGCTGCACATCCACCTGTGCCGCAAGCCCGGTGGGTTGTGCGCTGCAGGCTGATAGCAACACAAACACCAGTGCGCAGAGCGCGATCCTCCATCCCCGCAGCACGGTCAGTTCTCCTGCAGATTGCGCAGGTCACCGCTTTCGGAGAAGTCCTCACGATCCAGAGTCAAACTGGGGTTGTAGTAGGGATCGTGGGTCAGACCATAGCGGCTGAACCGCCCCTCGAGCCGCTGCTGTTCGGTGGTGAAACGTGCTTTTTTCGCCTTGTCCTTCTCGTCGATGCCGCTGCTCTTGCTCTCATAGTGTTACAGCGCCGCATAGGGGCTACACAGGATGCGCCAGCCGGAGTCCCGCACCCGCAGGCAGAAGTCCACATCGTTGAATGCCACTGCATAGCTCTCATCCAGACCACCCACCGCATCGTATACCTCGGTGCGCACCAGCAGGCAGGCCGCCGTCACGGCAGAGAAGTTCTGCACAGTGGACAGGCGGAACATATAGCCGCTGTCGCCCCGCTTGTGATACTTGTGGCTGTGGCCGGCAAACCCACC
>JAFUQL010000271.1 GCA_017472375.1 Oscillospiraceae bacterium
CGGTCCGCCCATATTTTGGCTCTTGATTTTTGTGTGTTTGCTGCGATAAATTGGGGGTTGTCGATTAGGGATATGCCGCGGCAACCCAAAGGCTTCCCCGAGGGGGGGAAGGCTTTACCGCCGCGGAAACGGCTGCCCCCGCTTTGCGGGGGGAGCTGGCACGCGTTAGCGTGACTGTGGGGGGCACGGCTGCGGCTTCTTTGATCTTTATTAAAAGGCCACTGCAAAAGCAACAAACCCCAATTTGCCACATCGTCTCCATCGGGAGCACTTTCCCAAATCGAGATTTTTTATCGTTTGTTCGTTGTATCAAACGGCGTTTCAGCCGGAATTTGGCCGACAAAACCCCGTCCGGCAGGGCACTGGCCTTCGCCGGGGACGGGGTTTCTGTGCATCGGGCGGCGCCTTACAGCTTGATGGTGCAGTCGGGCTCGACCTTCTTGCAGACCTTTACGACCTCCTGCATGATGGCGTCAAAGGTGGCGTCATCCGCATCAATGGTCAGCTTCTGGGCCAGAAAGTTCATGGTGGCCTTGTTCACGCCGGGCAGCTTGTTGATGGCATCCTCCATCTTGGCCGCGCAATGGGCACAGTCCAGATCCTCGACCATAAAGACTTTCTTCATAACAGGTTCCTCCTCAAAATTTATTCGGGCGTGGCTGAGCCACGCGGGATGCAGGTTCACTCCATCACGTGCTCCATGCCCTGCCCCACGATGGAGCGGACATGTTGGTCGGCCAGCGAGTAGTAGACGGTCTTGCCCTCGCGCCGGGCGCGCACCAGTTTGTTTGCCTTCAAAGTGCGGAGTTGGTGGCTGATGGCCGACTGGGTCAGCCCCAGAAGGTTGGCGATGTCGCACACGCACATCTCTGCCTCAAACAAGGCGTACAGGATCTTGATGCGGGTGGAGTCGCCAAACACCTTGAACAGCTCGGCCAGATCGTACAGCAGTTCGTCATCCGGCAGGGCGTCGCGTACCTCCTGCAGCACGTCGGTGTGTACCTCGCGCTCCTCGCAGCATTCCAGCGGTTCGTTTTGTCCGGGCAGGATCATGGCGTTCTCCTCCTGTTTGGGTGATGGGAACAGCCAGCCAAACATATGAGCAACTGTTCATATGTTCATTATATGGCCTTGTGTACCTGCTGTCAATGGGTATCCGCACAAATTGTGCGGGTATTTTTTGGACAGTCCGGACAAAGTGAGACCCCCGGCCGCTCAACCGGGTGGCCGGGGGCTGTGTTCAAACTGTTCGCAGGAAGCTTTATAGTTGTGTGATCCGCCGGGAAGCCTGCGCTCGAACTGTTCGCGGGAGGCCTTATCGTTGTGTATCCCGCCGGGAAGCCTGCGCTCGAACTGTTCGCAGGAGGCCTTGTACCTGTGGGCTCCGCCGGGGCTCACCGCCGGCGCAGCAGCTCCAGTTCCCCGGCGGTGATCTCCCGCCACTGCCCGGGGGCAAGCCCCTCGTCCAGCGCAAGGCCGCCGATGGCGGTGCGGTGCAGGCCGTTCACGCCCACATCGTACACGCCGAACATCCGCTTGATCTGGTGGTACACCCCCTGATGCAGCACCACCGTGCAGCGGCAGGGGTCCGCCTCGTCCGGGATCAACTCCGCCGGGTCCATGGTCTGCCCATCGGCCAGCGTCACCCCCTGCTCAAAGCCGCGCACCATCTCCCCGGTCACCGGAGCGTCCAGCACCACGGTGTAGGTCTTGCTCACATGGCGCTTGGGGGCCAGAATGTCGTGGGCAAAATTCCCATCGTCGGTGAGCAGGATGAACCCGGTGCTGGTCTTGTCCAGCCGCCCCGCCGGGAAGAGCTGCCGCCGGGGGAAGGCGTCCTTCACCAGATCCACCACGGTGGTGTCCCGCCCATCGGTGCTGGCGCTCACCACCCCATCGGGCTTGTTCAGCATCAGGTACACGAACTGCTGCACCCCCAGCGGCTTCCCCTGTGCGCACACGTCGGCGGCGTTCTCCGCCACCTGCGCGTCCGCCTTACGGCATACCTCGCCGCCCACCGTCACCTTTCCTTTTGTAATGAGGGTGCGGCTCTCGCTGCGGGTGATCTGCAGGGCCTGCGCCACAAATTTATCCAATCGCATACGTTCTTCCTCCGCAGGGCGCGGGTGCGCCGCCGGTACAAAAAAACGGGCGCGGGCATGCCATCGGCTGCGTCCGCGCCCGGGTGTGTTCGGTTTACACGCTCAGTTCCGCCTTCTGGCCCAGAGCATCGGCGTTGGCATCCAGCACCGGCTGGATGACCTCAGCCAGGAACTCCTCCACCTGCCACGCAGAGCGGCCGGTGAAGTCCTCGGGGCGCAGCTCGGCCTCGATCTCCTCGCGGGTCAGGCCGAAGGCCGGGTCGGCGGCAACGCGCTCGATCATGTCGTTGGGCAGACCCTCCTGCTTCACCACCGCGGCGGCGGCAATGGCGTGCTGGCGCAGGCGCTCGTGCAGCTCCTGACGGTCGCCGCCCTTCTTCACCGCTTTCATCATGATGTTCTCGCTGGCCATGAAGGGCAGCTCGGCCATCACGCGGCTGCGCACCACCTTGGGGTACACCACCAGACCGTCGCTCACGTTCAGCAGCACGTTCAGGATGGCATCGGCGGCCAGGAAGCCCTCGGCCATGGCGATGCGCTTGTTGGCGGAGTCGTCCAGGGTGCGCTCGAACCACTGGGTGCCGGTGGTGATGGCGGGGTTCAGCACGTCCACCATCAGGTAGCGGGCAAGGGCGCAGATGCGCTCGCAGCGCATGGGGTTGCGCTTGTAGGGCATGGCAGAGGAACCGATCTGGTTCTTCTCAAAGGGCTCCTCCAGCTCCTTGAAGCCGGCCAGCAGACGGATGTCGGTGGCCATCTTCATGGCGCTCTGGGCGATGCCGGACAGGGCGCTCAGCACCTGGAAGTCCACCTTGCGGCTGTAGGTCTGGCCGCTGACCGGGATCACCTTGTCGAAGCCCATTTGAGCGGTGATGTCCGCCTCCATGGCCTTGATCTTGGCCTGATCGCCCTCGAACAGCTCCATGAAGCTGGCCTGCGTGCCGGTGGTGCCCTTGGCGCCGCGCAGAGCCAGCGACTGGATGCGGTTCTCCACCTCCACCAGGTCCATGTACAGCTCATTCATCCACAGGGTGGCGCGCTTGCCCACAGTGGTGAGCTGGGCGGGCTGCAGATGGGTGTAGGCCAGCGCGGGCATATCCTTGTACTCGCGTGCAAAGCCGGACAGGTTGGCCAGCACACCGATAAGCTTCTTGCGCACCAGCTCCAGACCCTGACGCATCACGATCACATCGGTGTTGTCGCCCACATAGCAGCTGGTGGCACCCAGATGGATGATGCCCTTGGCGTCGGGACACTGCAGGCCGTAGGCGTAGACGTGGCTCATCACGTCGTGGCGCACCAGCTTCTCCCGGGCGATGGCCTCGTCGTAGTTGATGTCCTCGGCGTGGGCCTCCAGCTGGGCGATCTGCGCATCGGTGATGTCCAGACCCTGCCGCTGCTCGGCCTTGGCCAGAGCGATCCACAGCCTGCGCCAGGTGCGGAACTTGTTGTCGTCGCTGAAGATGTACTGCATCTCGTCGCTGGCGTAACGGGTGGAGAAGGGGCTGATGTAACGGTCGTGCTGTGCCATAATCGTATAACCTCCCGGACAGGGCGGCGAGCCGCCGTACCTGTTTGCTTTCGTTTCATCCGGGCAGGTACACACACCTGCCCATTCTGACCCTATTATAGCCCGCCGGGCGCAGTGCCGTCAAGAAACGCCGCCCCCTCCCGCCGTCATTTTGCGGGCGGCCGGGGCAAAATAAAAAACAGCCTGCGATGGGGTGGCATCCCGGATTCGAACCGGGCCGACCCGTGGTATAAGCACGGCGGTCCCAGACCCCTTGGCCCCATCGTCAGACTGCACTCTCATTATAACACAGCACCGTCGGTTTTCGAGCCACACTGCACAAAACCGCCCCCGCCGGGGCAAAGCCGGCAGGGGCGGTCGCTTTTTGATGTAAGCCGATTCAGAAGGTCAGCTGCGCGTACTCGGCGTTTGCCGCCCGCAGCAGGTCGGCCGGGGCCAGCTCCACCTGTGTGCCGATGCGCCCGCCGCTGACCATCAGGGTGGGCTTGTCTGCGGCGGTGTCGTCCACCCGGGTGACGAACTGCTTCTTCATGCCCACCGGGCTGCAGCCGCCCCGGATGTATCCGGTGACCTTGTTGATGTCCGCCACGTGGATCATGGCCACGCTCTTCTCCCCCACCGACTTCGCCGCCTTTTTCAGGTCCAGCTCCGCCGCCACCGGGATGACGAACACAAAGTAATTCCGGCTGGCCCCCTGGGTCACCAGCGTTTTGAACACCCGCGCGGGATCCTGTCCCAGCTTGGCCGCCACGCTCACCCCATCGATGGCCCCGTCGCCGTGGTCGTACTCATGGGGGGTGTAGGCGATCTTCAGCCGCTCCAGGATGCGCATCGCGTTGGTTTTTGCTTCTTTTGCCATGTGTCTGTCCTCTTTGCAAATGTCAGGTCACACTCTCTGCCGGGATCTGTGCGCTCCGACGCCGCTTGCTGCGGTAATACCAGACGAGCTGCACCAGCAAGGCCACACCGCCCAGCGCGGTCATCACACAGCCTGCTTTCAGGCCCGGGGTGATGTAGTACAGACCCACAACGTGCTCGCCCGCGGGCACCTCCAGCGCCATGAACATGCTGTTGGCCTTCTGCAGCGCAGCGGGCACACCGTCCACGGTCACATGCCAGCCCTCGCTGTAGGGGATGCTCAGGAACAACAGGGTGTCTTTTTCAGTCTGCAGCAGACCGGCCACGCTGTTGGTGTCCACCACGATGTTCTGCAGCACCGTCTCGGCACGGGCCGAAGCATGA
>JAFUQL010000272.1 GCA_017472375.1 Oscillospiraceae bacterium
CTCGAACTGACGACATCGTGATTAACAGTCACGCGCTCTACCGACTGAGCTAAGGAGCATCATGGTGACCCGTACCGGAATCGAACCGATGTTAACGGCGTGAGAGGCCGCTGTCTTAACCGCTTGACCAACGGGCCATGTCTGCTGTCAGCTTTTTAATTATATTCAATTTGCAATGCCCTGTCAACCCCAATCTTCAAAAAAACAAAAGTTTTTTCTGCCGTCCTCTCCCCGGATCATTTCAGATTAACAATTCACAAACATTTTTTCAGCATTTCCCCAACAAACCCGGCCTAAAATAAGACCATCGAATGCAGGACACCCTCCCGGGCCCGCCGGGAGATGCAGAATAAACATCAACATTTCAAGATAGAGAGGTAAATATTATGAGCAAGACCCTGAAGAAGATCGAAGACACCGTTGTCGGCACCTACCAGAAGATCGAGGAGACCGTCGTGGACGCCTATCAGGCTGTGGAGGACGCCGCCGTGGGCGCCTTCACCGACCTGACCGACAAGGCCGTGGGCAAGTTCCTGACCCGCGAGGGCGAGACCGTGGAGGAGGCCAAGGCCCGCATGGCCGAGGCTGCCGAGGCCATGGCCACCAAGAGCCAGGAGATGGTGGATGCCAGCCTGGAGGCTTCCAAGAACGCCGGCAAGAAGGACTGAGTCCCTCTGCGGCTCAGAGCCGCGGCGTCACCCCGCCGGAAATGACCCGTTCCCCAAGGCGGCGCAGTGTCTGCGCCGCCTTTTTTGCGCCCGCAGCAACCAAACGTTAACACTTTTGTGGTATGCTGATAGTCGAATCCGACTGTTTTCATTCCGACCCGACAGGAGGTCCTTCCATGTTCAAGATCCTCGTTGTGGAGGACGACCGGGAACTGAACCGGTCCGTCTGCTCCTTTTTGAATCAGAGCGGCTATGAGGCCACCGGCTGCCTTGGCGCGGCCGAGGCCTACGACGCCATGTACAGCACCATGTTTGACCTGATCGTGTCCGACATCATGATGCCGGGCATCGACGGCTTTGAATTTGCCAAGACCGTGCGCTCCCTCAACGCCGACATCCCCATCCTGTTCATGACCGCCCGGGACGACTTCGCCTCCAAGCAGCGGGGCTACCGGGTGGGCATCGACGACTACATGGTGAAGCCCATCGATCTGGACGAGCTGTTCCTGCGCATCGGAGCGCTGCTGCACCGGGCCAAGATCGCCGCCAACCGCACCCTGACCGTGGGCCGCTTTGTGATGGACATGGACGAGCACACCGCCCGGCTGGACGATGAGGAGATCCCCCTGACCACCCGGGAGTTCAGCCTGCTGTACAAGCTGCTCTCCTATCCCAAAAAGACCTTCACCCGCAGCCAGCTCATGGATGAGTTCTGGGATGCCAACACCGAGTCCAGCCCCCGCACCGTGGACGTGTACATGACCAAGCTGCGGGCCAAGCTGGCCGACTGTGAGGATTTCGAAATCGTCACGGTGCGCGGCCTTGGCTACAAGGCGGTGATCCGATGAACTGGGCGCGGCGTATCTCCGCCTTTCTCGGAGCGTTCCTGCTGTTCTTCTGTCTGTGCGGGTTCGTGGTCACCTCCTGTTTCCTGCTGTTCTTCCACGGCATTGAGCTGCCCGAGGCGCAGGTTCGGCGGGCGGCGGTCTTCACCTTTATAAATGTGCTGGCCATCGCCGGCCTGTTCACCGCCTTCGACACCCTGCGCCGGGAGATCACCATCCACCGCCCGGTGCGGCGCATCCAGCAGGCGCTGGACCGCATCACCGCCGGCGATTTCACCGTGCGGCTGGAGCCCACCTCCGAGGAGGGCATTTTCAACCGGATCATGGCCAGCATCGACCGCATGACCGGGGAGCTGTCCAGTGTGGAGACCCTGCGCACCGACTTCATCGCCAGCGTGTCCCACGAGATGAAGACCCCCCTCACGGTCATCCGCAACTACTGCACCCTGCTGCAGGCCCCCGACCTGACCGAGGCACAGCGGCTGGACTACACCCGCGCCATCGACCAGTCTGCCCGCCGGCTGACCAGCCTCATCACCAACGTGCTGAAGCTGAACCGGCTGGAGAACCAGCAGATCTTCCCCCAGCCCGCCGCCTTTGACCTGGGCGAGCAGCTCTGCGAGAGCCTGCTGCAGTTCGAGAGCGTGTGGGAGGAAAAGGACATCGAGCTGGAGGTGGACATTCAGGAGGACGTGACCCTGCTGGCAGACGCGGAGCTGCTGGAGCCCGTGTGGAACAACCTGCTGTCCAATGCCTTCAAATTCACCGAGCCGGGCGGCACCGTGACCGTACGGCTCACCGCCGACGAGGAGTACGCCCGGGTGCAGGTGTCCGACACCGGCTGCGGCATGACCCCCGAGGTGGGGGCGCGCATCTTCGAAAAGTTCTATCAGGGCGACACATCCCACGCCACACAGGGCAACGGCCTGGGGCTGGCGCTGGTGAAACGGATCATCCGCATCACCGGCGGCGAGATCTCGGTGAGCAGCACCCCCGGCGTGGGCAGCACCTTCACAGTGCGCCTGCGGAGGGCCCCTCATGGAGAAGCTTAAACACATCCTGCTGAAGCTGCTGTATCCCCACCCGGCGATCACGGTGGTCTGCACCGTGCTGTCGGCGGCGGGGCTGTTCTGGGTGTTCGGCACCGGCTCCACCGAACACCCCGCGGCCTATGTGTGCTATCCCCTGTCTGCCTACACCCTGTGCGTGCTGGTAGCAGGTGCGATCCCGGCATTCGCCGCCGTTTCCCGCAGTCCCCGGGTGGTGCGCTGGCGCAGCCGGGCCCCCCAGCGGCTGCACGCCTCTCTGTACAACAGTCTGGCCATCAACCTGGGCTATGCCGCCTTCAAAATGGCTGTGGGCGTGTACTTCCACTCGGTGTGGTTCGGCGCAGCGGCCCTCTACTACATGGTGCTGAGCCTCATCCGCTTCTGGCTGGTTCGGGGCGACCGGCGCACCAACCGGGCAGATGCCGCCGACGTTCTGGCCACCCAATGGCGAAGCTGCCGCACCTGCGGCCGGCTGCTGCTGGTACTGAATGCCACCATGACCGGCATGGCCTTCCAGATGATCTGGCAGAACCGCAGCAGCCATTACCCCGGCTTTGTCATCTACCTGTCGGCGGGGTACACCTTCTACCGCTTCATTGCCGCCTCCGTGCGCAGCGTGCGGATGCGGGGCTTCGCGAACCCCATCTACACCGCCGCCAAGGCGCTGGACCTGTCGGTGGCATTGATGGCGGTCTTTTCCCTGCAGACCGCCATGCTCACATCCTTCGGCGCTGACCTGGCCGAGGAGACCCGCCAGATGATGAACGCCATCACCGGCGGCGTGGTCCACACCCTTGTGGTGTGCATCGCCCTGTATCTGATCCTCCGCTCCCGCCGGGCACTGCGCGGCACAGCCGCCGCCCACGATGTGGGCACACAGTAAATTACAAATTGTATTATTTATAACGAGGTATCCCGAATGGAGAATCATTCTTCCCCTTCTTTTGAATACACCTACTCCGCTCCCCAGCAGGAGGAGATCCGTCGCATCCGCGCCAAGTACCAGCGCCCTGCCGAGCAGGTGAACAAGCTGGAGGAGCTGCGCCGGCTGGACCGCAGCGCCGAGCGCCCCGGCCAGGTGGCCGCCATCACGCTGGGCATTTTGGGCTGTCTGATGCTGGGCACCGGCCTGAGCTGCGCCACCGTGCCGGAGTTTTCCGCCTTCTTCTACCCCGGCATCGCGCTGGGCGTGGCGGGGCTTCTGCCCATGGCGCTGGCCTACCCGGTCTACCGGGCCATCACCCGCAGGCAGCGTGAGAAGATCGCCCCCCGGATCCTGCAGCTCACCGAGGAGCTGACCGAGTGACCCCCTCACCCCCAACAAACCAAAAGACCGCACGGCAGGCCATACGCCCGCTGTGCGGTCTTTTTTCATTGCTGACGATCGGGGCTTTCAGGGGATGCAT
Source organism: Oscillospiraceae bacterium (assembly GCA_017472375.1). Lineage (GTDB taxonomy): Bacteria > Bacillota > Clostridia > Oscillospirales > Ruminococcaceae > SFJ001. Next base: position 3,969 of record JAFUQL010000272.1, read on the forward strand.
TTCGCCGGCGCATTAAGACCTGTTCTTTCATCCATTTCTCGCATTGCGGTCAAAAAATTATCACAGCTCCCCGCTTTGTCCCGTGTGCCCGGGCGCCCGCGCGGGGTATACTAACCCCAAGCCCAGCGGGCCATACTGTACCCGTGCCGCCCAAGATGCATACCCTGCCGGAACGCCGCATAGGATGCAGGGAGTCGGCCCGCTTTCCCCCATTGCGCCCACTGCGGCGCGCCGCCCCGAGAGGAGGTACTGTTTTGATGCATCATCACGAGACCCGGGAGGCTGTTCTTCGGGCCCTCGCGTCCGACCCGCAGCGGGGCCTGAACACTGCCCAGGTGCAGGAGAACCTGCAGCGCTTCGGCCCGAACCGCCTGAATCAAAAGCCACCCAAGACCAATTTGCAGCGCTTTCTGGACCAGTTCAAGGATGCCATGATCCTGATCCTGCTGGCGGCCGCTGCCGTGTCCTTTGCCGTGGCCTGTGTGGAGCAGGATCCCGGTGAATTCTTCGAACCGCTTCTGATCCTGCTCATCGTGGTGCTGAACGCCGTGATGGGCGTGATGCAGGAGAGCAAGGCGGAAAAAGCTCTGGAAGCTCTGAAAAACCTCTCCGCCCCCCACGCCCGGGTCATCCGCGACGGACAGGAGCAGATCATTGACGCGGCCCAGCTGGTGCCCGGCGATGTGATCCGGCTGGAGGCCGGCGACTTCGTACCCGCCGATGCCCGCCTGCTCCACAGCGCAGGGCTGAAAAGCGAGGAATCCGCCCTTACCGGCGAGTCGGTGCCTTCCGAAAAGGATGCCGACGATCTTGTGCCTGAGAATGCTCCCCTGGGCGACCGCACCAACATGGTGTTCTCCGGGTGCAGCATCGCTTATGGCTCCGCGCTGGCTGTGGTGACCGCCACCGGCATGGACACCGAGATGGGCCGGATCGCCAACCTGCTGGAGGGCGAGGAGGAGGGACAGACCCCTCTGCAGCAGAAGCTGGCCCAGCTGGGCAAGTATCTGGGCACCATGGCTCTGGTAGCCTGCGCCATCATCTTTGTGGTGGGTCTGGTCAACGGTATCCCCGC
>JAFUQL010000036.1 GCA_017472375.1 Oscillospiraceae bacterium
GCCTGCAGCTCGGCCACGTCAAAGGGCTTGAGGATGTAGTCGTCCGCCCCCAGGCGCAGCCCCCGCACCCGGTCCCGCACGTCGGTGCGGGCGGTGAGAAAGATCACCGGCGTGTCGTAGCCCCGGATGAATTCCATCAGTTCAAAGCCGTCGGTGTGGGGCAGCATCACATCCAGCAGGATCAGGTCAAAGCGCCGGCGCTCCACCCAGTCGGCGCCCTCGTCGCCGTCGGCGGCAAGGGTGCAGCGGTAGCCCGCCTGGGTCAGGCTGAGCCGGATCAGATTGGCAATGGGGGCCTCGTCCTCCACGATCAGGATCTCATACAACGGGCACGCCCTCCTTTTCGGCAGATTCTGTCTTATAAGTGCAGTTTAGCACCGGTTTGTTACGGTTTTGCATCCGACCATGCCGCAAAACGAGGCCCCCTCCCGGGGGAGGGGGCCTCGGTGCGGCATCGGTCCGCCCGTTACGCCTTGGGCGGCTCGGGCTTGTCATCGGTGTGCTTCAGGGGGTAGTCGTACCGGGGCGGGGTCTTGGCGCGGCGGGGGCGCTTGCGCCACAGCACCGTGCCCACAGCCAGCACCACAGCCAGTACCAGCAGCCAGGGCAGGCCGCCCACCAGCCCCACGATCAGATCCTGCAGATCCTCACCGAACTCGCGCCAGCCGCCGGTGAACGCCTCACCCACCCGGTCACCGAACCGGTCGGACTTGGGGGTCAGCACCTGCACCTCGTCCAGCCGCAGGTTCACGGTGGAGTAGTCGATCTGGTCGTTCAGCACCCGCATCTGGCCGGTGTAGCTCTCGATGCGGTACTGCACGTCGGTGAGATGCTCCTCGATGGTCAGCAGCTCCTCCAGGGTGGAGGCCTGATCCCGCAGCTCCTCCAGCCGCTTGCGCTGAGCCTCCAGGCTGGCAAGGCGCGCCTCCACGTCCACATACTCGGCGGTCACGTCCTCGGTGCCCTCGCTCTTCCAAGTGAGGTTGGCGGCGCTCTCCGCGTCGCTCAGGAAGGACGCATACTTTTCGGAGGGCACCCGCAGGCTCATGTACACCCAGCGGCTGCTCCGCTCGGCGTTGCCGCCGGACTCGCTGCTCTGCACATAGCCGCCCGCCTGCGCCAGCGCGGCCATCACGTCCTCGCGGGCCTGCTCGAACTGGGTGCTCTCCAGCTCCAGGTCGGCGGTGTAGATGATCTTGCGGCTGGGGTCGGCGGCGAGGGCGCTGCTGCTGTCGTTCCAGCCGGTGCCGGCGGAGTCGCCCGGCTCCATCCCCATCTCCATCTCCATGGGGGCAGACTCGCTGGTCATGGAGTCGTAGGCCACCGCACTGCTGGCCACGCCCCCCGCCGCCGAGCCGCCGCAGCCCGCCAGCAGGCAGGCGCACAGCACAAGGGCCAGCACAAGGGCCGGGATGCGCTTCAGATTCCGTTTCATAGGTCATCCTCCTTTTTGAACGGCGGCTTGCCCGCCGGTTTTTTCCTCTTTGCTTATAAAAACGGAAAAACCGGGCGGGATATTGCAGAGTCGGCGGAACAAATTGGTAACATTTTTCACCAGCCCGGCAAGCTTCTGCCGGCCTTGCCTTTTGCAGCCGGGTCGTATATGATAAAATGGAGTTTATCTTTACACATCTCACGAGGTGACTTCGTATGATCCGTTTGTTTTACTGGGCCGGACTGGCCCTTCTCGCGCTCGCTGCCGTGCTTCTCTGGCTTCCGGCCCTGTATCGGGCGTTCCGCGCAGCCGAGGGGCCGGCCTCCGCACGCCTGGGCGCACTGCTGCGGCAGGAGCTGTCGCCTCTTCCGCCTGCTCTGGCACAGCATCAGGGCCGCATTGGACAATGGCTGTTCACGCTGGGCACCGTCCTGTATCTGACGACCCAGGTCGTCTCCAACACCTCTGTGCCTGGGTTGAGCCTGCTCCGTTCCGCGGGCAGTGAGGCGGCCATCCTGCTGTTTTTTGCCAAGATCACGCTGTTTACCCGTACCTCGCCGGGGCAGATCCTCTGCGCCGGTGTGTGCGCGGCCCCGTTTGTGCTCTCACAGCAGGTGGATGCGAACCGTCTGGTCCTTCTGGCCATTTTGTTTGTGCTGGCGGGCCGGAGCACCGACCTGCGCCCAGCCCTGAAGCTGAGCGCGGGCTGTGTGGCGGTGTTTTATGCGGTCTGCGTGGCGCTGGACCGGCTGCACATCACAGACCGCTCCGGTGATATTTTCCGCTATGTGGGCGGCGTGCCCCAGGACGTCCGCTATGCCCTCGGCTTCGGGCACCCCAACACCGCCGCCTATTTTCTCGCATTGCTGGCCACCGCATGGCTGCTGCTGCGCTGGAAGCAGCTGCGCTGGTGGGACTGGGCGCTGGGGCTCGCCGCACTGTACCTCATCACCTTCCCCATCGACAGCCGCGGCAGCATGCTGAATCTCTGTATCACCCTGGCGCTCATGCTGCTGTTCCGCGTCTTTCCCCGGTTTCTGCGGCTGCGGCCCATCGCCGCCCTCATCCCCCTCGCTCCGGCAGTGTGCACGTTGGCCAGCCTGTGCGGTGCCTATCTGTATGACCCCTCCAATGGGCTCTGGAGCCGGTTGAATGCCCTCTCCAGCGGCCGGCTGTACCTGTTCAACCTGGCAGCACAGAGCTATGCCATCACCCCCTTTGGGCAGGATCTGAACGACCCGAGAGTTTATACGCTGGACAACGCCTATCTGAAGCTGCTGTTCCAGACCGGTCTGCCGGCACTGGTGCTGTTTGTGCTGGGGCTGACCCTGCTGCTGCGCCGGCTGGTCCGGGCGGAAGCTGCGCCGGAACTGGCCGTTGCCCTGAGCGGGTGTGTGTACTGCCTGTTCGAGACGGCGGGTGCCCTCCCCACCGCGAACCTGTCCCTCTGGCTGCTGTCGGCCCTTGCCTGGGGCATCGGGCCGCATGAGCAGACCCTTTTTGCGCCGGATGCGCAGAACACCAGCCTCCGCAGGCCCTGAGCCGCCCGGGCGGAGCCTTAAAACAAAAACCGCCCCCTGCGGGCCCGATCTTCGGGCGCCGCAGGGGGCGGTCGTTGTTTATTCCGGATCTGCCGCAGCTCAGCCCTTGGCCTTGTGGGCGGCCTTCATGCGCAGGTCGTGGCTCAGGATGCGCTTGCGGATGCGCAGGTTCTTGGGGGTGACCTCCAGCAGCTCGTCGGGGGCCAGGAACTCCAGGCAGCCCTCCAGGCTGAACTTGCTCACCGGCACCAGGCGCAGGGCGTCGTCGCTGCCGGACGCACGGGTGTTGGTCAGGTGCTTGGTCTTGCAGACGTTGACGGTGATGTCATCGCCGGTGGGGGTGTAGCCCACCACCATGCCCTCGTACACCTTCTCGCCGGGGTTGACGATCAGGGTGCCGCGGCCCTGGGCGTTGAACAGGCCGTAGGTCACGGCGTCGCCGGTCTCAAAGCTGACCAGGCTGCCGGTGCTGCGGCAGATGATCTCGCCGCACCACTCCTCATAGCCGTCAAAGATGGTGTTCAGGATGCCCTCGCCGTGGGTGTCGGTGAGGAACTGGTTGCGGTAGCCGAACAGGCCGCGGGACGGCATGCGGAACTCCAGACGCACCCGGGTGCCCACCGGCTCCATGGCCATCAGCAGGCCCTTGCGGGCACCCAGAGCGGTCATCACAGCGCCCTGGTAGTCGACGGGCACGTCGATGACCACCCGCTCCATGGGCTCCATGGTCTTGCCGTCCTCCACATGGGTCAGAACGCGCGGGGGGCTGACCTGCAGCTCATAGCCCTCACGGCGCATGTTCTCGATCAGGATGGACAGGTGCATCTCACCGCGGCCCATCACGCGGAAGGAGTCGGTCGTGGGGGAGTCCTCCACCCGCAGCGCCACGTCCTTCAGCAGCTCGCGCTGCAGGCGGTCGCGGATCTGGCGGCTGGTGACGTACTTGCCCTCGCGGCCGGCGAAGGGGCTGTCGTTGACGCTGAAGGTCATCTCCACGGTGGGGTCGTTGATCTTCAGGAAGGGCAGGGCCTCCACACTGGTGGGGTCACACAGGGTGTTGCCGATGGTCACATCGGTCAGGCCGGCGAAGGCCACGATGTCGCCGGCGGCAGCCTCTTCCACGGGGCTGCGGCCGTTGGCCTTGAAGTCAAACAGCTTGGTGATGCGGCCCTTCATCATCAGGTCGGGGTTGTGCCAGTCGCACACCTGCACGTCCTGGCCCACCTTCACCTTGCCGTTCTGGATGCGGCCGATGCCGATGCGGCCCACGAACTCATTGTAGTCCACGCTGCTGCACAGCATCTGGAAGGGGGCCTCGGGGTCGCCCTCGGGGCACTTGACGTACTTCAGGATGGTGTCGAACAGGGGCTTCATGTCCTTGCCGGGGTTCTCCCAGTCGTAGCCGGCGATGCCGGCGCGGCCGGAGCAGAACACCATGGGGCTGTCCAACTGCTCATCGGTGGCGCCCAGGTCCATCAGCAGCAGCAGGATCTCGTCGATGACCTCCTTGACGCGGGCGTCAGGGCGGTCGATCTTGTTCACGGCGATGACCAGGCTCAGGTTCTGCTGCAGAGCCTTCTGCAGCACGAAGCGGGTCTGGGGCATGCAGCCCTCGGCGGCGTCCACCAGCAGCAGCACGCCGTTGACCATCTTCAGCACGCGCTCCACCTCGCCGCCGAAGTCGGCGTGGCCCGGGGTGTCCACGATGTTGATCTTCACACCCTCGTACTCGCAGCTGCAGTTCTTGGCCAGAATGGTGATGCCGCGCTCGCGCTCAATGTCACCGGAGTCCATCACGCGCTCAGCCACCTGCTGATTCTCGCGGAAAGAGCCGCTCTGGCGCAGAAGCTGGTCCACCAGAGTGGTCTTGCCGTGGTCAACGTGGGCGATGATCGCAATGTTGCGCAAATCTTTCCGTTCCATAGTCAAACCTCGATTCCTCTTGATCCGGCGCGGCCGGTGTGGGCCTGCCGCGCATTTATACAAATAATATAAGTGTTCGCTTTAACCGTCCTTTATAGTACGTCAAGCGAAAAGCCTTGTCAAGAATATACAAACGCGCCGCGCAAAGTTTGTCGTCTTTGCCCGAAATCCCCGCCCGAAATCCGGCGGCGCTTTGTGCCTTTTGCACCCTGCCCCCGCAGCCTCGGCGGTTGCGCCGACCCGCGCGGGGTGTTATACTTTCTATGTGTAAAATCTTGCGGCCGGTGTGTCCCGCACACCGGGATCCAACTACATCGAACAACGGAGTGTGACGAGATCATGGAACATCCCCACGACTTTTCCAGCTTGCCCCGCCGGGCCCTCGGCCGTTCCCGCCCTTATGTGTCCAGCCTGCTGAAATGGGGCTTCTGGGCCGGCGTGGTGGGCATCGTCTTTGGCGCCATCGGCGCGGCCTTCCACCACTGTGTGGACCACGCCACCCACTGGCGCACCGAGTCCCCCTGGCTGATGCTGTTTTTGCCCGTGGCCGGCCTCATCATCGTGAAGCTGTACGACATCGCCGGTTTTCACAGCACCCACCCGGGCACCAACCTGGTGCTGGAGGGCGGCCGGGATGCCAAGCCCGTGCCCCTGCGCCTTGCACCCCTTATCTTCATCAGCACCACCCTCACCCACCTGTGCGGCGGCTCCTCGGGCCGCGAGGGCGCGGCGCTGCAGCTGGGCGGCAGCATGGCCAGCCGGCTGGGCCGGGCGCTGAGCTTCGGTGACGAGGACGAACAGATCATCACCCGCTGCGGCATGAGCGCGGTGTTCAGCGCCCTGTTCGGCACCCCACTGACGGCGGCGGTGTTCTGCATCGAGGTGACCGACGTGGGCATTCTGGTGGACACCGCGCTGCTGCCCTGCCTGTTCAGCGCGCTGGCCGCCTACTGGACGGCGGGCCGGCTGGGGGTGGCCCCCACCCGCCTGACCATCGCCGACCCGGGCACCGCCCTGATGAACCCGGTGAAGGTGCTGCTGCTGGCGCTGATCTGCGCGCTGGCGGGAGAGCTGTTCTGCTGGGCTATGCACACCGCCGAGCATTTGTATGTCCGCTTTTTGAAGCGCCCCTACCTGCGCATCACCGTGGCCAGCCTGCTGGTGCTGGCCCTCAGCGGGCTGCTGCACCTGGCCGGGCAGGGCTGGGCCTACAACGGCGCAGGCATGGACGTGATCGTGGGCGCAGTGGAGCAGGGCGTATGTCCCAGCCCCTTCGCCTTCCTGTTCAAGATCCTGCTCACGGCGCTGACCCTGGCCGCCGGCTTCAAGGGCGGTGAGATCGTGCCCAGCTTCTTCATCGGTGCCACGCTGGGCTGTACCGTCGCCCCCATTCTGGGGCTGGATCCGGGCTTCGCCGCGGCCATTGGCATGGTGTCGGTGTTCTGCAGCGTGGTCAACTGCCCCATTGCCAGCATCCTGCTGGCCATCGAGCTGTTCAGCTACAGAGGCGCAGTGCTGTTCGCCATGGCGGTGGCCGTGAGCTTTGTGGGCAGCGGCCACTGCAGCCTGTACGCGGTGCAGCGCTTCGCCCACCCCAAGGTACAGGGCAGCGACCCCGACCATCACCGCCACTGAGGAGGCCCCATGGAGCGCATCCACGTTCTGGGCACCGGCAATGCACTGGTGACCCACTGCTACAACACCTGCTTTTATCTGGAGCTGGACGAAGGCGGCCTGCTGGTGGACTGCGGCGGCGGCAACGGCATCCTGCGCCAGCTGGAGGATGCAGGCATTGACCCGCTCTCCATCCGGCACATCTTCGTCAGCCACGAACACTGCGACCATATCCTCGGGGTGGTGTGGCTGGTGCGGATGATCGGCACCGCCATGAATAAGGGCAGCCGGGAGGGCGACCTGACCATCCACTGCCACGCGGGGCTGGCCGAGCCCATCCTGACCTTCTGCTGCTGCACCCTGGGGGCAAAGCTCACCGGCCTGTTCGGCCGGCGCATCCACATCCGCCCGGTGGCGGACGGGGAGGAGCGGGTCATCGGCGGGCGGGTCTTCACCTTCTTCGACATCCGCTCCACCAAGGCGCCCCAGTTCGGATTTGCGGCACAGCTTGCCGCCGGGCGGCTGGCCTTCATGGGGGACGAGCCGGTGAACCCCGCCTGCGAGGACCACGCCCGAGGCGCCCGGTGGCTGCTGAGCGAGGCCTTCTGCCTTGCCGCCGAGGCCGACCGCTTCAAACCCTACGAAAAGCACCACAGCACCGCGGCGGACGCGGCCCGGCTGGCCGCCCGGCTGGGCGCTGAGAATCTGGTGCTTTGGCACACCGAGGAGAGCGACCTCGCCCACCGCAAGGCCCGCTACACCACCGAGGCGCAGCAGTTCTTCGCCGGCGGGGTGTATGTGCCGGACGACCTGGACGTGATCGACCTGTAACACAGAAAGCAGATAAAAACAGCAAAGCGGCGTTCCCGTTTGATCCGGGCGCGCCGCTTCGTCTTTTATCCTGCCTTGTTTCGGGAATGTCGTTGGTTCATCCGGCCAGCGCACGATACACGCGGGTCAGGTCGTGGATGCTCTCGCTCACCAGCTGCACCGGCTCGCTGAAATCCAGGCTCATCAGGCCCAGAAGGCTCTTTGCGTCGGCGATGCCGCCGCGCACGTCGTGCACCCCAATGTCGCTCACGCAGTCGCTTGCGGCTGCCACGATCTCTTTCACCTCGCGGAAGTTGGAAATCTTGACCGTTTTGATCATGGTGGTTCCCTCCTTGTTTGCTTGTGAAACATGGTGTTCTCCGCCGGGCCGCGCCTTGCGGCAGCCCGGCCCGCAGGGCATGCATTTGCATTTTCAGCCTCTTTGCACTTCCTGCTTGTTGTGAATTATATCACATAATTCCCGGTTTGTGTTGTGAAATTTGCCAAACAGCTCCCGATTCTCCCCCCTGAACAAAACCTGCGGGCGGTGAAAAAACAGTTTCATCAAACCTGCACAAACTTCTGTTCACAGCTGAGACACATTCTCCGCAGGCCGTCCCTTTTGCCCCACTGCGGGGCTGCGGGGGCGGCTGTTTTGTGCCAAACGTGCGCCGCGGAGGCCGTTTGGATGGGTTTTGGACGGCACTTTGCAGCCGCGGGCGCGTATCCTTGGAACAGAAACCGTTCCGGGAGGTGCTTTGTATGCGCACATCGTCTGCCCGTCTGTTCTCCGCTCGCCGCCGTGCCCGCCGCAGGCTGCGGCTGTGCGCGGCACTGCTCTTTGCGGCGGGGCTGCTTCTCATCCTGTGCGCCCTGCGGGCAGCGAGGGGGCTGCAGGAGGCGGTCGCCCCCGCCGGGCCCGGGGCACTGGTGGAGGCGGAGCCGCTGAGCCAGGCCGACTGGCCCACCGGCTGCGAGAGCGTCAGCGCGGTGATGGCGCTGCGCTGGGCCGGGGCCGAGATCACGGTGGACGAGTTCATCGGGCTGTACCTGCCCTGCGCTCCGCTGGACTGGGACGGCTATCGGTACACCGGCCCCGACCCGGCAAAGTGTTTTGTGGGCAGTCCTTACGAATCCAAAGGCAGCTACGGGTGCTTTGCGCCGGTGATCGCGGCGGCCATGCAGCGGGCCGCACCTGAGGGCTGGACGGCACTGGACCTGACCGGTACCGACCTGGAGGAGCTGGCGCGGCTGTACCTGCAGCGGGGCATCCCGGTGGTGATCTGGGCCACTATGGAGATGCGCCCCGTGGCCGAGGGCACCCGGTGGATCATCGGGGACACCGGGGAGGAGTTCGTCTGGCCGGCGGGGGAGCACTGCCTGCTGCTGGTGGGGGAGGACGGCGGCGACTACCTGCTGAACGACCCCCGCGCCGGGGCCACCGTGCGGTACAGCAAGGAACTGGTGGCGGCCCGTTATGAGGAGCTGGGCCGTCAGGCCGTGGCCATGGAGAAGGTACTGTAGATGGGGCGGGCATATCAAAACCATTCCCGGTGACCGAAAAGGAGCAAGGTATCTTTCAACCTTGCTCCTTTTCGTAGGCCCGCGCCATTCATTCAACAAATCGGGATCGGATCACTGCTTCTTGTCGGCGGACTTGATATGGCCGGCAAGACTGCCAATGCCCATACCGACAACCGAGAAGAATGCTCCGATCAAAACCAGCTCCAAATGGGGCATATTGATCCTGGCAAACCCGATCGCGATCATGTTGCGTACACTGAATGTAGCGTATTCCGCCAGCATGTGCATAACGCCAAACGCAAACGGCATCAGCCATTTCTGTTTTCCGAAATGATCGTTCTTGCCGATGACCAAAGAGATCACAAATGTAGCAACTGGGAGAAGGATCCACAGAAATACGAGACTGTATCCCATGGCATCGGCACCACTGATAAAGAACCAGAATACGATGAGCGCAAAGGCCCAGATGCCCAGGTAGGTGGCGAGCAGGATCGTCTGGGACAGCCTTCCCTGACTTTTGACTGTGTTGGTGCTTTCTTCCAGATAATCAATGTAATTTGTCACGGGCACTTCCTCCTTTCCCTTCAAAAGATGGTCAAGGCTTATGGCATACAGATCACTCATTTTGATAACACTGACAATGTCCGGATAGGTCTTTCCATTCTCCCAGTTTGACATCGTCTGTCTGCTGACGCCGAGCGCTTCTGCAACTTGCTCTTGCGTAAGCTGTGCATCGATCCGTGCATTTTTGATCTTTGTTCCAATGTCCATGCCCCATCACCTCTCTGCTCATATCATAGATCACAAACCGGCATCCGTCCATCAAACTTCTTTTACAATGGCTGATCTTCTCATGTCAAAATGCTTTTACATCGCTCGTTCTCAGCCCTTTCTGCGCATCCGCAAGGGGTTACAGGAACCTGCACCGCAAGCACAAAACCCGGATCGCATCACAAAAAGCCCCCGGCATGAGCCGGGGGCTTTTTCAGATCATTTCGCGCGGGTCTGCACTCACAGGATGTAGAACCCCCAGCTTGGCAGCCACTTCAGGCTGGCCGCCCACGCCTTGCCCACCGGCAGGCCAGACAGCACGGGGTAGAACCAGACGAACAGCACCGCTGCCGCCGCCACAAGGACACAGGCGGCGCGCCTGGCCTTCCGCTCGTCCTCCATGCGGGACAGCCACAGCACAAGGGCCACCAGCCCAAACATGGCGCCGGGGAAGTAGTGGTACAGGAAGGTGCAGCGGGTGACCAGCACCCAGGGCAGCACCTGCGCCGCGAACATCACCAGCACGGCGCCGCCGCTGCGGGAGCCCTTGCCGCTGGCCTGCCGCCACGCCAGTGCCCCGAGGGCGAGGGTGCCGCCCCACCAGATCACCGGGTTGCCGAAGCCCGCAATGCTGCCATAGCTGCCTGCGGGCAGGGTGCGGGACATGAAGTACCACACCGGGCGCAGCATCAGCGGCCAGGTGTACCAGCGGGACTCGAAGGAATGGGTGGCCTCCAGCCCGCTGTGGTAGTCGAGCATATGGATCTGGGCGCGCCACCAGTCGCTCAGGTCGTAGGTGGGGTCATGCACCCAGTAGGGGAAGTAGCTGAGGATGTACACCGCCAGCGGCACCAGCACGAAGAACAGCACGCCGCCCGCGAGGGCGCAGACCAGCTCCCGCCAGAACTCCGGATTTTTCTGCCGCCACCGGGCCCACAGCACGCCGAAGTACAGCACCGCCAGCCCCGCGCCGGAGTAGATGCCCGTCCATTTGCTGGCGCAGCCCAGCCCGAAGGCAAGGCCGCCCAGTGCCATGGGCAGCAGGGAATGGGTCACGCCCTTCTCCAGCACGCTCTGGCAGTACCAGACCATGCACAGCGCCCCCAGCAGGATGAAGAAGGTGCCGTACACGTCGATGGTGGCGATGCGGCTCTGGCTGAAACGCATGAAGTCCAGCGCAATGAGCGCCGCCCCAGTGAAGGCCAGCCACGGCTTGCGGGTGAGCCGCCGGCACAGCGCATACATCACCGGCACCATCAGCACCCCGAAGAAGGTGCCCGCACACCGCCAGCCAAAGCCGTTCATGCCGAACAGCAGGATGCCCAGCTGGATGAACACCTTGCCCAGCGGGGGGTGGGTGGTCTCGTAGATGGACAGCCCGTGGGCCTGCTCGTAACCGGTGCGGCCGTGGTAGATCTCATCAAAGTACATGCTGTTGAGCTGGCTGATGGCCTCGGGCACCGCGTCCTGTTCGTCCGCCAGCGCACCGCCGCCGCTCACCGCCATGGGCGCATCCGCCACATTCCGGAAGCTCAGCTCGAACACCTGCCCGCCGTTCACCGTGGCGGTCACCGTACCGGTGAGGGGCACATCAAACTGCACCCGCTGCCACTGGAAGCAGGCGCCCGCCTTCAGTTCGTGGGTCACCGTCTGCCCCGCTCCGTCGGTCAGGGTCAGGGTGCCGCCCCGGGTGATGCCGCCGTACACCCACACCCCGTGGGCGTCGCCGGAGAGGGTCAGTTCCTCCACCGCATAGGAGGAGTCGTCCGGGTCCACAAAGGTCTCGGGGGCGTTCATCTCGCCCAGATAGGCAAAGCTCACCACTGCGGTGAGCAGGGTCAGCCCGGCCAGCGCCAGCGCCTCATTGCGAGTCCAGCGGGGCTGGGGGCGCAGGGCGCTCCAGTCCTCATCGGACTTTGCAGCCAGCCGCTCGGGCTCATCGGCGGCAGTCAGCTGCCACGCAGCCCAGGCCAGCGCCAGGAAACACACCGTCTCGGCAAGGCCCGCCAGCCGGCCGGTGAGCTGCGCCATGGTACTGGTCAGGAACTCGTCCTCGGTGCCCTGGCTGGAGTACACCACCGCCAGATTTACAAGGCTGGTCAGGGACAGCCCCGCCGCCGCGCCCAGCAGCCGGCGGCTGCCCCAGCGGGCGGCTGCCGCCAGCGTGAACACCAGCCCGAACAGCAGATACCGCTCGTGCATCCGGTGGCTGAAGGTAAAGATGCCCACCCCATAAAAGGCCGCCAGCAGCAGCGGGTCGAACCGCCCATGCCGCAGCCCCCGCACCGCCAGCACCGCCAGACCGGCGGTCAGCAGCAGGATGGCAAGGGTGCCCCAGTCCGCCCAGCTCAGCAGCAGAAGGGTCTCGTCCTGATTTTTCCAGTTGCCGCCCAGGAACTCCATCCAGTTGAAGGCGTTGATGGTGGCATAGGGGTAGCTCTGGGTGGTGCCTGCGTACTTTTCCAGCATCCAGCCGGGGCCCACGCCGTACAGCGCCATCAGCGCTGCCAGCGGGGCGAGAGCACAGGCCGCGCCGCCGAAGCCCCGTTTGGCCGCCCGCAGAAGGGCGCTTCGCTCAAGGCCCCGCTCCAGCAGGGAGGCAAGGGCGCACACCGCCAGCACCGGGCCGGCCAGCAGGGCCTGCGGCTTCACCGAAAGGGCCAGCCCGTACCAGACGCAGCCCGCAAAAAAGCCGCCCTCGGCGATGCGCCAGAAGGCCAGCAGGATGAGCAGGCAGAACACCTCGTCGATCTGCATCCACACGCCGGTGCAGTACACCAGCGAGGGGCCGAAGGCGGCAAAGGCGGCCACCCGCAGGGCGGCTTTTTCCCCGATGCGGGGCAGGCCGATGCACCACAGCACCCACACGATGCCGCCCGCACACAGGATGGGCGGCAGGCTCATCACCAGCCAGGCAGCCGGCTCGGTGAAGTTCAGATCCAGCAGCCCCAGCAGCTTGCCCACCAGCCCCAGCACCAGCATATAGCCCGGCGGGTAGTCGGCGAAGTAATCGGGGGCGTAAAATTCCCGCGGCCCCACCTCGGCCATGCGGTAGGCCCAGGCGAAAAAGCAGTTCATGTCGTATTCGTAAGGTTCGGTCACCACCGCCAGCACCGCACGCAGCAGCACGGCGGCCAGGATCAGGACCGCCAGGGGGCGCCGGTCGGGGCGTTTCAGCTCGTTTTGCATCCGTTGGTTCCTCGTTGTTTCAGTGGGGTAGTCAGCCTTTCAGTCCGCGGGACTGCCGATCCATATCTTCCACCACGATGTCGAAGATCTCGCCCAGTGTTGCGCAGTATTCCAGCACCTTCCAGGGTTCGTTGGTGTGGAAGTGGATCTTGATCAGCTCCTCATCGCCCACCGCCAGCAGGCTGTCGCCGGCAAAATTGGCGCGGAAGTAGTCGTTGATGGCGTCCTCGTCCAGCCCTTGCCCCTCGATGAGAAGCTGGGTGTCATAGCGGAATTCCAGCATGAGTCTCTATCCTTTCACAAAAAGACAAGTTTGTCAGCGGCGTATATGCGCCGTATCGAAGCCATTGTACCACAAACCCGCCCGCTGTTCCACCGCAAAACAAACGCCGCGGAGCCCAAAAGCGGCTCCGCGGCGCGTTTTCACAAATTCTTAAGGGTCACAGCAGGGGCAGCATCCGGTGCAGCACCTTGGCAGTCAGGCCCCAGATGACCTTTTCGCCGTACTGCCAGAACAGCACCCCGTACTTCGCCCGGCCCCAGGGGTAGTCGCGCCCGCCGGGGATCAGGTGATAGGGGAAGTCCTCCCCGGGCACGGTCTGGGTGCGCACCTCGGCCTGCAGGGGCGGGGTCTGCTTCAGCCAGTCCAGCGGCACGGTGAAGGTCTCGGCCACCTCATCCCCGGAAAAGGTGCCCGCGTAATCGCTCAGCACCCCCACGAAGGGGTAGACCTCCACCCCGGCGGGGGTCAGTACCCGGTCGCCCTCGCCCAGAAGGCGAAGCTGCTCCGGGCGGACGCACAGCTCCTCGCAGACCTCGCGCACCGCAGCCTGGGCCGGGGTCTCGCCCGGTTCCAGATGGCCGCCGGGAAAGCACACCTCCCCCGGCTGGGCGATGCGGGCCGCCCGCACCTGAAACAGCACCTGCCAGCCGCCGTCCTTCCATAAAAGGGGCAGCAGCACCGCCACACGGCGGGGCCGCTCCAGCCACCAGGTCACCGGCTCATGGGCGGCAAGCCGCGCGGCGATGGCCGCGGCCTGTTCCTGCATGGACATGGGGCTCACAGCTTGGAGATCTTGGGACCCTGCGCGGTGTCGGTCACCGCCCAGCCCATCTCGGTGAGCTTGGCGCGGATGGCATCGGCGGTGCCCCAGTCCTTGGCCTTCTTGGCGGCGGCGCGCTGGGCCACCAGCTCGGTCACCTCGGCGGGGATTTCGTCCTTCTTGCGGTTGTACAGGATGCCCAGCACACCGGTCAGCTCGTCAAAGGCGGCGGCGGTCTTCTCCAGAGTGGCCTTGTCAGCGGCAGCACTCAGGGTGTTGATCTCCTTCACCAGATCGAAGATGGCGGCCAGCGCATCGGGGGTGTTCAGGTCGTCGTCCATGGCCTTGTCGAACTTGGCCTTGGCCTCGGCGGCCTTGGCGATCAGCGCGTCGCTGCCCTCGGCAGGGGCCTTGCTGATGGCGAAGTCCAGATTCTCGCGGCAGGTGTACAGGCGCTCCAGGCTGTTCTTGCAGGCATCCAGCAGCTCCACGGTGTAGTTCAGGGGCATCCGGTAGCCGGCGGTGAGCAGGAAGTAGCGGATGGGCTCGTAGCCGTACTTGTCGGCCACCTCGCGCACGGTGAAGAAGTTGTTCAGGCTCTTGGACATCTTGCGGTTGTCGATGTTCAGGAAACCATTGTGCATCCAGTAGCGGCTGAAGGTGCAGCCGTTGGCGCACTCAGACTGGGCGATCTCGTTCTCATGGTGGGGGAACACCAGATCCTGACCGCCGCAGTGCAGGTCGATGGTCAGGCCCAGATGCTTGCGGGCCATGGCGCTGCACTCGATGTGCCAGCCGGGGCGGCCGGGGCCATAGGGGCTGTCCCAGGCGGGCTCGCCGGGCTTGGCGGCCTTCCAGACGGCGAAGTCGGCGGGATCCTCCTTCAGGTCGTCGGCCATCTGGCTGCGCAGCTCACGGTTGCCGCTCTCCAGATCCTCCAGATTCAGGTGACTCAGCTTGCCGTACTCGGCAAACTTGCGGGCGCGGAAGTACACGTCGCCGTTCTTGGCCACATAGCCGTAGCCCTTCTCAATGATGTCCGCCACGATGGACAGGATCTCGTCGATGTGCTCGGTGGCGCGGGGCTGGACGGTGGGGGGCAGGCAGTTCAGACCCTTGGCGTCGGTCAGGTACTCGGCCTCGAAGCGCTGGGCCACCGCCTGCATGGTGGTGCCCTCCTCCTGGCCGCGCTTGATCAGCTTGTCGTCGATGTCGGTGATGTTGGACACATAGATGACCTTGTTGCCCTTGTAAGTCAGGTAGCGGCGCAGGGTGTCAAAGACCACCAGCGGGCGGGCGTTGCCCATGTGGATGTAGTTGTACACGGTGGGGCCGCAGACGTAGACGCGGTACTCACCGGGCACCTGGGGGATGAACTCCTCTTTTTTGCGGGTCAGGGTGTTGAAGATCTGCATACTCTATTTTCTCCGTTTCTGACAAAGCCGAAGACCGCGCCCTGTGCATAAAACACAAAACGCCCCCGGAGGGCCCACCCGGGGCCCGCACCGAAGGCGAAAAAGTTCGCGGTTCCACTTCTGTTTGTCACTTTGGTGCCCGGTAACGGGGGCTTCCGCGCCCGGCTACTGCCCCCTGGGGGGTTCGCGGCGGGCGTGCTCCCGGGCGCACTTCACAGGCGGCGCGGCAAGGAAGCTTACAGCCGGCGGCTCCCTCTCTCTGTGCGGCGCTGGTGCCTGCTACTCTGCCCGGTACAGGCGCATTTCACATATCCAGTATCGTATATTATAGCCGGGAACGGGGCCGGCAGTCAAGTGCAGAGGGCAAAGCGGGCAGCCAACCCCCAAAACTTATCCGGGTTGTATTTCACCGGCATACCGCCCGGCCATGCGGCCCGATTTCCCGCGTTCCGATGCGCTCACACGGGCGGGGTTGTGTGCCATTCAAAAACAGCCGTCCTGTCCGTTGTTTTTTTGCAAATTTCCGCCCCGCAGCAGCCCCTTTTTTCTTGTGTCAAAGGCCGTGTTATGGTATACTGAACCTCGAGGCACACTGTAACGCGATAAAGTAACCAAAAGTATTCCCGCACAGCTTCATTATAAGCTGTGCTTATGATAAGGAGGAACCGCCACATGAACCAGCTTGAGCAGGCCCGCATCCGCATCGACGAGGTGGACCGGCAGATGGCCGCTCTGTTTGAGCAGCGGATGGCCGCGGTGCGGCAGGTCATCGAGTATAAGCAGGCCACCGGGATGCCCATTCTGGACACCGGGCGGGAAGCGCAGGTCATCGAGAAGAACACCGCCCTCATCACCGACGAGGTGCTGAAACCCTATTACGCCGACCTGCTGCGGGCGCAGATGGCTCTGAGCCGCCAGTATCAGGCGTGGGTGCTCAGCCGGGACGTGGTGGCCCACCAGGGCGTGGAGGGCGCCTACAGCCACATCGCCCTGCGGCATCTGTTCCCCCGGGGGCGGGCGCTGAGCCTGTCCACCTTTGACGAGGTGTTCGATGCGGTGGCGGACGGCCGCGCCGCCTACGGCGTGATCCCCTTCGAGAACAGCAACGCCGGGGATGTGTCCTCGGTGCTGGATCTTTTGTACCGGCACGATCTGCACATCGTGCAGATGTACGACCTGCCGGTGCGGCACAATCTGCTGGGGGTGCCCGGTGCGAAGCTGCGGGACGTGACCGACGTGTTCAGCCATCCGCAGGCACTGCATCAGAGCGACGACTTTTTGAAAAAGATGGACTTCGTCACCCACGAGTGGCCCAACACCGCCAAGGCCGCCCAGTATGTGGCCCAGCAGAACGACCCCTCCAAGGCGGCGGTGGCCAGCGCCGAGACCGCCGAGCTGTACGGCCTGACCGTGCTGGCCGAGGGCATCAACACCGACGGGGACAACACCACACGGTTCGTGGTGATTGGCCGGGAGCTGCCCGCCAGCGGCGACCGGTTCAGCCTGCTGTTCACGGTGGACAACAAGCCCGGCGCCCTGTCCCGGGTGGTGCAGGCGGTGGCCGAGGCAGGCTTCAACATGGAGTGCATCAAGAGCCGCCCCCGCCCCCATGTGCCCTTTGAATATTACTTTTACATCGAGCTGGTGGGCGGCCACACACCCGACCGCGACCGCCTGATGGACCGCATGAACGAGATCTGCCAGCAGGTGCGGCTGCTGGGCGTGTACAACAAATGACCAACACTGAAACAGAGAGGATGACCCCCATGAAACTGACCATGCGCCTCGGGGCAGACAGCTACGACATCATCATCAGCCGCGGTGCGCTGGGCCATCTGGCCGAGCTGACCGACCTTTCCCGCCGCAAGGTGTTTATCGTCACCGACAGCGGCGTTCCCGCCCAGTATGCCGAGACCGTCAGGGCGCAGTGCGCCGACGGCTGCATCTTCACCGTGCCCCAGGGCGAGGGCAGCAAGAGCCTGAAGGTCTACACCACCGTGCTGCAGGCCATGCTGGAGTTCGGCATGACCCGCGCCGATCTGGTGGTCGCCGTGGGCGGCGGCGTGGTGGGCGACATGGCGGGCTTTGCCGCCGCCACCTATATGCGGGGCATCCAGTTCATCAACTGCCCCACCACCACCCTCAGCCAGTTCGATTCCTCCATCGGCGGCAAGGTGGCGGTGGACCTGGGCGAGACCAAGAACATCGTAGGCGCTTTCTGGCAGCCCAAGCTGGTGGTCATCGACCCGGACACCCTGGACACCCTGCCCCGCCGCCAGTACGTCAACGGTCTGGCCGAGGCGCTGAAGATGGGCCTGATCGCCGACCCGGAGCTGTTCGACATCTTTGAAAACGAGGATCCCTTCGCCAAGATCGAGGAGGTCATCTACCACAGCCTGATCATCAAGAAGAACATCGTGGAGCGGGACGTGACCGAGAAGGGCGACCGCGCGGCGCTGAACTTCGGCCACACGCTGGGGCACGGCATCGAGGCGGTGCGGGGCATCCGGGGGCGGCGCACCCGGGGCTTCTACCACGGTGAGTGCGTGGCACTGGGCATGCTGCCCATGATCGAGGACGCCAAGCTGAAAAAGCGGGTGCGCGCCGTGTACCGCAAGCTGGGCCTGCCTCTGACCGCCGGCTACGACAAGGCCGCCGCGCTGGAGGCCATGCGCCACGACAAAAAGACCCGTGGCGGCAAGGTGAAGCTGGTCAAGGTACCCGGCGTGGGCTGCTGGCGCATCGACACGGTGGACATGGCCGTGCTGGAAACGCTGGTGCTGGGCAAGCCCATCCCGCCCATGCCCGACGCAAAGTAACGGGGGACACACCATGAAAAACACCTTCGGCAGCAGCGTCTGCCTTACCATTTTCGGCGAGAGCCACGGCACCGCCATCGGCGCAGTGCTGGACGGCCTGGCCGCCGGCCTGCCGGTGGACGAGAGTGCCATCGCTCTGGCCATGGACAAGCGCCGTGCCCGGGGCGATGGGATGTCCACCGCCCGCACCGAGGCGGACGCCGTCCATCTGCTCAGCGGCGTGATGAACGGGCACACCACCGGCACCTCCATCGGGCTGGTCATCCAGAACAAGTCCCAGCGCAGCGCCGACTACGCCAAGACCCAGGATCTGCTCCGCCCGGGGCATGCGGACTACACCGCCTACGCCAAGTATGCGGGCTTTCAGGACGCCCGGGGCGGCGGACACTTCTCCGGCCGCCTGACCGCCCCGTTGGTGGCGGCGGGCGAGATCTGCCGCCAGGTTCTGGCAGCGAAGGGCATCACCATCGCCACCCACATCCGGGCCGTGGCCGGGCTGGAGGATCTGCCCTTTGCGGCGGACGACGAGGCTCTTCTGGCCGAACAGGTGCAGGCCGTGGCCGCCTGCAGCCCGGAGCGTCTTGCCCTCATCGACCCTGCCCGGGAGGAGGCCATGCGCGCCGCCATCAGGGCCGCGGGCGCCGAAGGCGACAGCGTGGGCGGCATCCTTGAGACCGCCGTGCTGGGTCTGCCCGCCGGGGCGGGCGAGCCCTTCTTTGACAGCGCAGAGTCGGTGCTGAGCCATCTGCTGTTTAGCATCCCTGCGGTCAAGGGGGTGGAGTTCGGTCTGGGCTTCGGCTTCGCGTCCCTGCGGGGCAGCGCGGCCAACGACCCCTTCCGCATGGCCGGGGAGCGGATCGTCACCGCCACCAACCACAACGCCGGCATCAACGGCGGCATCACCAACGGAATGCCGGTGGTGTTCCGCACCGCGGTGAAACCCACCCCCAGCATCTTCCGGCAGCAGCAGACGGTGGACTACCTGAGCCGCACCGACAGCGAACTGCAGATCCAGGGGCGGCACGACCCCTGCATCGTACACCGGGCGGCGGTGGTGCAGACCAGCGCTGCGGCGCTGGGCCTGCTGGATCTTCTCACGGTGAAATACGGCACCGATTGGCAGAGGGAGGGCTGACGGATGGAATACGGACTCATCGGCTCCAAGCTGGGGCACAGCTACTCCAAGGTCATCCACGAGATGCTTCTGCCCCAATACACCTACGAACTGCACCCCCTGCCCACCGAACAGGAGGCGCACGCCTTCCTGCAGGCGCGGGACTTCAAGGCCATCAACGTGACCATCCCCTACAAGCAGCTGGTCATCCCCTACTGCGATGTGGTGGACGAGCGGGCCGCCGCCATCGGCGCGGTGAATACGCTGGTGGTGCGGGACGGGAAGCTGTACGGCTACAACACCGACTACATGGGCTTTTTGTACATGGTCCGGGCCCACGGGGTGAGCCTTGCGGGCAAGACGGTGCTGATCCTGGGCACCGGCGGCACCCACAACACCACCTCCGCCGTCTGCCGGGACGAGGGCGCGGCGCAGATCCTCACGGTCAGCCGCCGGGGCGGCGAGGGGCTGCTCACCTACGAGCAGGCCGCCCGGCGCACCGATGTGCAAATCGTCATCAACACCACCCCCGCCGGGATGTACCCCAACAACGGCGAGTGCCTGCTGGATCTGTCCGGATTCGGGCAGCTGGAAGCGGTGTTCGACGCGGTGTACAATCCCTTCCGCACCGAGCTGCTGCTGCGGGCCGAGGAGCGCGGCGCCAAGGCCGTCTGCGGCTTTGAGATGCTGGTGGGGCAGGCGGTGTACGCGGCAGAATATTTCCACGACACCCCCATCGACCACGCCCGCATCGGCGAGGTGCACAGGGCGCTGAAGGCAAAACTGTGCAACCTGTCCCTCATCGGGATGCCCTCCTGCGGCAAGAGCAGCCTGGGCAAGGCGCTGGCCAAACGGCTGGGCAAGACCTTCGTGGATCTGGACGAGGAGATCGTGCGGCGGGCGGGCAAACCCATCCCCGCCATCTTCGCCGAGGAAGGGGAGGCGGCCTTCCGCCGGCTGGAGACCCAGGTGGCCGCCGACCTGACCAAACAGGGCGGGCAGATCCTGAGCTGCGGCGGCGGCATCATCAAGACCCCCGGCAACGCCCGCCTGCTGCGGCAGAACGGGCCCGTGCTGTGGATCCGCCGGCCGCTGGACGCGCTGGCGGTGGGCGGCGACCGGCCCCTGTCCTCCAGCCGGGAGGCACTGGCCGAGATGCAGGCCCAGCGCTGGCCCCTGTACGAGGCGGCGGCGGACATCGCCATCGACAACGACACCACCTTTGAAGCGGCCGTGCAGAAGGCCGGGGAGGCATTCCATGAAATTCTTGGTCATTAACGGGCCCAACCTCAACATGCTGGGGGTGCGCGAGCCCGGCATCTACGGCACCGTCAACTACGACGGCATGGTGGAACACACCCGCGCCGGCTGTGCCGAGCTGGGCATCGACACCGAGTTCTACCAGTCCAACCACGAGGGCGATCTGGTGGATGCGATCCAGCAGGCGCTGGGGCGGGTGGACGGCATCGTCATCAACCCGGGCGCCTACACCCACACCAGCATCGCCATTCTGGATGCGCTGAAGTCGGTGCAGCTGCCCGCTGCTGAGGTCCACATCAGCGATGTGACCAAGCGGGAGGCCTTCCGGCAGATCAGCTATGCAGGCATGGCCTGCCAGGTACACGTCATCGGGCAGGGCATCGCCGGCTATGTGATGGCCGCAAAGCAGCTGAAAGAGCAGATCGAAGCGCAGGCTTGAACCAATTTATAACGAGCCGTAATTTTTGTGCGAAACAATACAAACAGGAAAGGAAACCGCTGTTATGATCATTTCCACTAAAAAAGGTACTCCCTTACAGGAACTGGAACGCATCATCAAGAATTTCGAGTGCATGGGGCTGCAGGTCACTCTGATCCGCGGTACCGATTACAACGTGTTCGGCCTGGTGGGCGACACCACCAAGGTAAACGTGAAGGACGTGGCGGCCAACCCCTGGGTGGATCAGGTCACCCGCGTGTCCGCCCCCTACAAGCGGGCCAACCGGCTGTTCCACGAGGCCGACACCGTGGTGGACGTGAACGGCGTGCGCATCGGCGGCACCGAGCCCATCGTGGTCATCGGCGGCCCCTGCAGCGTGGAGGGCGACGACCAGATCTGCACCATCGCGGAGGCGGTGAAGAACGCCGGCGCCCAGATGCTGCGCGGCGGCGCCTACAAGCCCCGCACCTCCCCCTATGCCTTCCAGGGCCTGGGCACCGAGGGCGTGATGGACATGGTGCACGCCCGCAAAATGACCGGCCTGCCCATCGTCAGCGAGCTGATGAGCGCAGACAAGATCCCCGAGTTCGAGGAGAACGTGGACCTGATGCAGATCGGCGCCCGCAACATGCAGAACTTCCAGCTTCTGAAGGAGGTGGGCAAGATGTCCAAGCCCATCCTGCTGAAGCGCGGTCTGGCCAACACCATCGAGGAGTGGATCATGAGCGCCGAGTACATCATGGCCGCCGGCAACGACAATGTGATCTTCTGCGAGCGCGGCATCCGCACCTTCGAGCCCTACACCCGCAACACGCTGGATCTGTCGGTCATTCCCATCATCAAGGAAAAGACCCACCTGCCCATCATCATCGACCCCAGCCACGCCACCGGCAACTACCGCTATGTGGAGGCCATGAGCCTGGCTGCCGTGGCCGCCGGTGCGGACGGCCTGATCATTGAGGTGCACACCGACCCCGAGCATGCCTGGAGCGACGGCGCCCAGAGCCTGCGCCCCGAGAAGTTCGCGCAGGTCATCGAGAAGTGCCGCACCGTGGCCGCCGCCGTGGGCCGCGAGATGTACTGAGGACACACTGCCATGAACATCCAACTCGAACCCTGCTCCATCGGCGGGCAGGTCACGGTGCCGCCCTCCAAAAGCATGGCCCACCGGGCGGTGCTGGCGGCGGCGCTGGCCGAGGGTACCTCGGTCATCCGCAATCTGGCCTTCAGCAAGGACATTCAGGCCACCCTCAACGGCGTGGCACGGCTGGGGGCCCAGGTGCAGCCCGGCCCCGGGCGGGGCTGCGTCACCATCACCGGCGCAGGCCGCCCCGACCCCTCCCGCTTTGAATCCGCTCAGGCGGTAGACTGCGGCGAGAGCGGCAGCACCCTGCGGTTCTTCATCCCGGTGTTCAGCCTGACCGGCAAGCCGGTCTGCTTTGTGGGCGGCGGGCTGCTGATGAAGCGTCCCCAGCAGGTCTACGCCGACCTGTTCCATGCCCGCGGGCTGCAATTCCGGCAGACCGACGACTACATCTATCAGATGGGCGCGCTCACCGCCGGGGAGTACACCTTCCCGGGCAACGTGTCCAGCCAGTTCGTCACCGGCCTTCTGTACGCCCTGCCCATGCTGGAGGGGGACAGCGTCCTGACCCTCACCGGCCGGGTGGAGAGCCGCCCCTACATCGACCTGACCCTCTCCGCACTGGCGGATTTCGGGGTCACCGCCCGCTGGGAGGGGGAGAACCGCCTCATCATCCCCGGCGGTCAGCGGTTCCGCCCCTGCGACTACACCGTGGAGGGGGACTACAGCCAGGCGGCCTTTCCCGCCGTGCTGGGCGCCATCACCGGCGGCGTGGCCGTGACCGGCCTGCGCCCGGACTCCCTGCAGGGGGACGCGGCCATTCTGGACATCCTGCACCGCTGCGGGGCGGACTTCACCTTTGAGAACGGGCGCGCCGAATTCCGCGCCGCGCCCTTAAAGTCCACCTGCATCGACCTGGCCGCCTGCCCGGATCTGGGCCCCATCCTGATGGTGCTGGGCCTGTTCTGCGAAGGGGAGACCCGCATCGAAAACGCC
>JAFUQL010000273.1 GCA_017472375.1 Oscillospiraceae bacterium
AAGCGCAAGGCCCCAAAAGGTCATGCATCAGCATGAGCTTTTCTGACCCCTGCCAGCCCAACCAAAACAAGCCTGCACCCCGAAGGGGTGCGGGCTTGTTTTTTTTCGAAGCGGGCATTTAGAAGTGATCGGTAATCGTGAAAAGTGAATAAGTGCGACATCGGTTTCCCGGACGATTGTTCCGGAGTGTGCTTATGTGTTACAATAGCTAAAACAGGCCAGATGTGCGAGGGAGGAACTGCAATGCGACGCAAAGACAGAGAAGTGAGGGACAAGGGCGAGATCTTCGACATTCTGTACCGCTGTGATACGGTCAGGGTCGCGATGCACGGCGAAGGATACCCCTATGTGGTCACCGAATCCTTCGGGATGGAGGTGGTGGAGGGCCGGGCCATCCTCTATTTTCACTGCGCGCAGCAGGGGATGAAGCTGGAACTGCTGGATAAGGATCCCCATGTCTGCGTTGAGGGGGATCTTTTTCTCGGCATTGAAAAAACACCGCATGGGATCACCGCCCGCTATGAGAGCGTGGTCGGTTTTGGAACGTGCTGCTTTGTTACGGATGCGGCAGAGGTCCGGCATGGGCTGGAGCTGCTGACCGGGCACTACGGCTTCTCTGATTATCCGCTCGACCGCTGTGCCGGCATCGACCATTTGCGGATCGGAAAGATCGTTCTCGAAGAGATCACCGGGAAGCGAAACCTTCCGGGCAGCATGACACCTGCGGACCGGGCTTCCCAGGAGCGAAAATAAACGCGTTCGGGTTTGACAGCGGACGCCCCGGTCACCGCTTCTGTTTACAGCAAACACCCCCTGTGCAGTTTTGTTCCTGCACAGGGGGTGTTTTTGTCTGTATTGCTGCGGCGAATGGCCGCTGTTTGTCGGTTGGAGCCCGGCCTTATGCCTCCAGGAAGCCCTGAATGATCCGCTGTTCCGCTTCCTCTTCGGTGAGGCCCAGGGTGCGCAGCTTGATGATCTGCTCGCCGGCGATCTTGCCGATGGCCGCCTCGTGGATCAGCGCCGCGTCGATGTGACCGGCATACAGTTCAGGGGCTGCATTCACCCGGCCGCCATCCACCAGAATGGCATCGCACTCGGAGTGGCCGGTGCAGCGGCAGTTGCCCCGGATCACCGAGTGGTAATCCTGCCAGGACCGGCCCTTGGCCACCGAGCGGCTCACCAGATCCACCGCCGAGTCGTCGCCGTTCATCTCCACTGCGAAGTCGCTCACCGCCTGCTCGTCACCGTCGGTCATCAGCCGCTCGTGGATGATGAGCTTCGCCCGGGCACCCACCTTGGCGCGGGTCTTGCGGGTGGTGCTGTCCACGCCGCCGATCTGCAGGGTGTCCATCTCCAGCACCGCGCCCTCATCCAGTTCGATGTCGGTGATGGGGTCGATGCGCTTTTTGCCCGCACCGCCGCCGGTGCCGATGTGCTTTTCCTTGTACACCACGTGGGCACCTGCGCCCACGAAGAACCGATGCACACCGTTGTGCCGTGCCTCGCCCTCGTCGTCGGTGTGTACGCCGCAGCCCGCCACCACGATCACGTCCGCGCCCGGCTCGATAAAGAAATCGTTGTACACCAGGTCGTCCACGCCGCCCTTGGTCACACAGGCAGGGATGTAGACCGTCTCGCCCTGTGCTGCGGCCTTGATGCGGATGACCAGACCGGGGGCATCCGGCTTGTTCTCGATGGAGATGTTGGGGGAGGACTGCCGCCCCGCGCACTGACCATTTTCCCGAATGTTGTATGCGCCCTTGAAGCTCACGCCGCCGGACCAGTCGGCCACCACGCCCAGAAGCTGTTCGGTGATGCTGTTCATTCGATGCCACCCTTTCCGGCCTTGCCCATGGGGCAGCGGGCCATCTTTTCCTCGCTCATGAGCTGGGGCAGCACCATCACGCGGCTGCCCGCGGTGCGCACCACGCCGTCCGCAATGACGATGATGTGGTCGGCGATCTCCAGAATGCGCTCCTGATGGGAGATGATCAGCATCGAGTCGCCCCGCTGATGCTTGATGGACTCAAAGGCATCGATCAGGCAGGAGAAGCTCCACAGGTCGATGCCCGCCTCCGGCTCATCAAAAATGAGCACCCGGGCATCCCGCCGTGCCAGCACGGTGGCGATCTCGATGCGCTTGCTCTCGCCGCCGGACAGGCTGGCATCCACCGCCCGGTCGATGTACTCCTGGGCGCACAGGCCCACCTTGCCCAGCAGGTCGCAGACCTCGTCGTCGGTCAGGGCCTTGCGGGCGGCCAGCTCCAGCAGGTCGCGCACGGTCAGCCCCTTGAAGCGCACCGGCTGCTGAAAGGCATAGCCGATGCCGCCCAGCGCCCGGCGGGTGATGTCCCAGCCGGTGATGTCCTCGCCGTCCAGCAGGATGCTGCCGGCGGTGGGGGTCTCCAGGCCGGCGATGATCTTGGCCAGGCTGGACTTGCCCGCACCGTTGGGGCCGGTGATGACGGTCAGCTTGCCGTCGGGGATCTTCAGAGATACATCCTTGAGAATGATCTCGCCGCCCGGCACAGACCATGAAATGTGATTCAGTTCCAGCATAAATGCTGCCTCGCTTTCCGCTGCGGCGGCCGTTTTTACCCCATGCAGAGGGCACGCCGCCGGATACTTCACAATTATAGTATGGTTTGGGGGATGCTGTCAATTTGTGGCGGCGGCGAGGACAAAAAGAGCGGGTGCGCAAAGCGCACCCGCTCAGGTTCAGTTCTGTTTTTCCACCAGGTGGGGCACCTTGGCCGCCATCAGGGCGGCAAGGGCGGTCAGCAGCATCTCGGGCACCATGAACATTCCGTTGTACACGATGGAGTACACCCAGCCCAGCGCTGTGGGGCTCAGCTGCGCCACCAGTGCACCGCCCCAGGCGGGGAAGCCCTCCTGGGTGAAGAACCACTCGGCCCAGCCGGCGAACAGAATGTACCCGGACAGGATGTGGGACAGGTACCGCCCGCCCAGCGCCACCAGGCTGCCCAGCATCAGGGAAACGCCCCGGTTCGCCACCTTGTCCCGGAACACGCCGCCCAGGCCCAGCAGGGTGTAGGCCAGCACATAGTCCAGCAGGCACATGGCCAGCGCCTTGACCAGCATGGCCTCATCGCCGAAGTAGCCCGGCTGGAAGGCCGCCGTCACCGTGCTTGCGCCCAGCGCCATCTGCACCAGCGAGTAGCCGAAGCCGGCGGTCAGGCCCCAGCGCACCCCGTGGCGGTAGGAGATCAGCACGATGGGCAGCATGCTCACCGCGGTGAGCTGCCCGCCAAAGGGCATGGGCGGGATGATCATGCGCCCCACCAGCTCCAGCACCACGGCCAGTGCGATCAGCATCGCGCTCTCGGTCAGTCGTTTCGTCTTGTTCATTTCGGATACCTCCACAAAAAAATAATCGCATTGCAGTCCGTCTGGGTGCAATGCGATACGAAAGGTATCCCATCAAGCATCTTTCCCTCCGACGGTACTAACCGTATCAGGTTCACGGGTCAGGACTACCAAGTCCAATCTCAGCCGGATGCATCCGGCCCCCCGAAGACTTCTTGCTTCGCGATGGTTTCATTATACTCCGCCGTGCCGGTTCGTCAAGTATTTTTTCACCGCCCTGCCCTTCAAGTGTGAAGAACTCTTAATTCCCGCGCCGGGCCGCGAGCGGGGTGGCGCTTCGTGCTATAATGGTACAACAGACCGCCCACACCCATCCGCCGAAAGGAGCACGCCATGGAACCCATCCCTCAGACCATCTTGATCGCCGACGACGAAGCCGAGATCCGGCAGGTGCTGCGGGTCTTTCTGGAAGGGGAGGGCTACCGCATCCTCGAAGCGGCCGACGGCCCTGCCGCCGTGGAGCTGGCTGCCCAGGGGCCTGACCTGATCCTGCTGGACGTGATGATGCCCGGCTTTGACGGGGTGGAGGCCTGCCGCCGCATCCGGCAGAGCTCCACCGCGCCCATCCTGTTTTTGACCGCCCGCAGCACCGATGCGGACAAGCTGGCCGGATTTTCCGCCGGCGGAGACGACTATCTGGCAAAGCCCTTTACCTGCACCGAGCTGCTCAGCCGGGTGCGGGCGCTGCTGCGGCGGTACTGCGTGTATGGCGGCAAGGCCGGGGCGGGGGCGCGGCAGGCACTGCAGGTGGGGCCCATCGCCATCGACACCGAGAGCGGGCAGGTGACCCGCGAGGGTGTGCCCGTGGCCCTCACCGACCTGGAATACCGCATCCTGCTCCTGCTGGCATCCAACCGGCGGCAGGTGTTCCCGGCACAGGCCATCTACGAGCAGGTGTGGGGCGAGCCATATTTGTACTCCTCGGGCAACACCATCATGGTGCACATCCGCAACCTGCGCCGCAAACTGGAGGATGACCCCCAGAACCCGAAGATCATCAAAAATGTGTGGGGAAAGGGGTACCGCATTGAGTAAAAAACGCTTTAAGACATTGCACTTCACCCAGACGTTGGGGTTCAAGCTGCTGGCGGTGCTGGCGCTGGCCCTGCTGCTGGCGGTGATCACCTACCGGGTGGCATTGGACCTGAGCTATGGGCAGTTCGACCGCATCTGCTTCGAGGAGGAATTTCAGGACCGGCAGAACCGCCACACCCTGGAGGCGCTGCAGCAATTTGTAACGGACAACCGCCTCACCGCCGAGGACATGGATACGCTGGGCGCCTGGGTGACCCAGCGGGGCCGGGTGTTTCTGGTGATCTTCCGGGGCGGGCTGGTGCTGTACGATTCCAGCGGCAGCACGGTGAGCGGCCAGCTGGCGGTGGCCTACGGTGACAAGGGCACTGCACTGGGTGAGGAGGCGGTGGAGCTGTGGAACCCCGCCTACGACCTGCAGCTTGCCGACGGCCCCACCCGGGTGTGGATGCACGACTACAGCTACGAGCAGTATTACACGGTGGCCTACACCGCGGCGCTGGCGGCGGGCACACTGGTGTTTCTGGCGGTGTTCCTGCTGGCTATCCGGGAAAAGACCCGCTACATCCACCTGCTGGAGCAGCAGCTTGCCTTTTTGGAGGGCGGCGCGCTGGATCATCCCATCACAGTGCGGGGCAGCGATGAGCTGGGCCGGCTGGCCGGCCAGATCGAGGCCATGCGCCGCAGCATCCGTCAGCGGCAGGCCGGCGAGGCGGCTGCCCGTGCGGCCAATCAGGAACTGATCACCGCCATGAGCCACGACCTGCGCACCCCGCTCACCGCGCTGATGGGATATCTGGACATTCTCAGCGCGGGTCGCTGCCCGGAGGAGGAGCGGGCGATGTATCTGGAGGCCAGCCGCCGCAAGGCCTACCAGCTCAAGGAGCTGAGCGACAAGCTGTTCCAGTTTTTCCTGGTGTATGGTCAGCAGGACGAGCTGCAGGATGAACCGGTGGACTGCGGTGAACTGCTGATGCAGACACTGGAGGAGGGGCTGCTGGCCCTGGAGGGCGAGGGCTTCACGGTGGAGCGCCGCACCCCTGACCCGGCCTGCCGGCTGTGCGTGGATGTGAGCCTGATACGCCGGCTGTTCGACAATCTGATCTCCAACCTGAGCAAATACGCCGACCCCGCCCGCCCGCTGCAGCTGAGCTGGCGGCAGAAGGACGGTTGGTTTGAGCTGACGTTAGCCAACCATATGCGCCCGGGCCCCCGGGCCGAGAGCACCGCTCTGGGGCTCAAGACCTGTGAGCGGATCGCCTCCATCCACGGCGGCGCGTTTGCGGCAGGGAAAGACGAAGCAGGGGAGACCTTCACCGCTGTGCTGCAATTGCCCTGCGCGCCGCTGTGAGGGGGAGGTTGCTGTGTTTCCCGCGATGTTACGGTAAAAGCAACGCAAAAACCTCCGGGCCCAAAACCTCCACCCATTGCCCCTGCGCCCGCCCCGTGCTACAATAAGACCACCCAAGCGATTCCCTCTGTAAAAAGATCCCCCACGGGCGGTGCGCGCGGCCCTCAACACCGCGCGCAGAAAAGGATACAACGACCATGGATGCAAAACGACTGCTTGCCTGCGGTCTGGTGCTGGCGGGTACCGCCGGCGCAAGCTGGCTGGCGCGCCGCTGGTGGCTGCAGCGCACCGCCGCCGAGCCGGATGCCGCCACCCTCACCCCTGATCCCTCCGACCGCTTCGGCGAGCCCCGCGGCCCCCGGCAGGACATCGACTGGGTCATGTCCTTCCCCGGCGGGCGGCGGGTCATCCCCACCCTGTGGGAGCAGGAGGGCAAACTGGTGTTCGACCTGCTCACCATCCCTGACCCAAAACAGGCCGAGGACTACTTCCGGGAGGTGCGCGGTCTGGACGAGGAGGCCCTCAGCCCCGCCGAGCTGGCCGCTCTGCTGGCCCGCCGTCCCATCATGTCGGCGCACCTCACCAGCCTGAAGGTGGACGGTCAGCAGCACGACCACAGCGGCCACGGCACCACCTTCGGCCGCCTGGATGGGCGGGAGGAGCCCCGTGCCGCCGCTCTGCGCCGCCTGTACCCCGGGTACCTGCGCGGGGTGCGGTGGTTTGGCGTGATGCGGTTCACCCTCAGCGCCCCCGAGCCCCTGCGCCTGCCGGTGTCCCGGCTGGAGGTCACCTTCGGCCCTGAGCGGGAGACCCTGCCCATGAAGCAGGAGTGGACCCTGCCGCTGGACGGCTCCCCGGCCATGGTCACCTTTGAACACCCGGTCACCGGGCGTCAGCACGCCCTGTATCTGCAGCCCGGCGAGACCGAGAAGCTGGAGGCCGGCACCGCCTTCCCCATGCCGGTGTGGGTCAGCTGCTTTGACGGCGAGGTGGTGCCCCCGCTGCCCGGCGGCGGCACCCTGCAGTTTGATACCTCCCTCTGCGCCGAGGAGCAGCAGGTGTGGGACGAGCTGCGCCGCAGCCAGACCCCGCCCTACGCCCCCGAGGCCCGCGGAGCCGCCAGCATCGGCATCATCGGCGGGGCGGACGGCCCCACCGCGCTGGTGTTTGGCCGGCGGGGCAAGGAGGGCGAGGAACTGGGCCCCCACGGTCAGCCGCTGGTGGACTGCCCCGCCCGAATGACCGGCCGCGCCCCCTGCCAGGCCACGCTGGCTCTGCAGGGCATCTCGGTGGAACTGTGCCCCGGCAGCACCCATGACTGGCGCGCCGTGAGCTGCGGAGAGCGCCGCCTGCGCAGCGGTGCCGACTGGCTGAACGCCCTCGGCGGACGAAAGGAGAAGGCGAAATGATGTTTGGGCAACCCTCGATGATGGATCGGTTTTTCTTCGGCGGCGGCTTTGAGGTGGTGTTTTTCATCATGTTCGGGCTGGTCATGCTGATCTTTGTGGGCACCCTGCTCAGCGGTCTGCGCACCTGGCACAAGAACAACCAGTCCCCCCGCCTGACCGTGCCCGCCACGGTGGTGACCAAGCGGGACCGTATCGTGCGCCGCGCCGGCCAGCACGGGCACCACACCCATACCTATTACCACGTCACCTTTGAGGTGGACAGCGGCGACCGCATGGAGCTGGGCGTCGAGGACGCCGAGTATGGCCTTCTGGTGGAGGGAGACCGGGGGCAGCTGACCTTTCAGGGCACCCGGTTCCTTGGCTTTGAGCGGGAGTATTAAACGAAATTTCGTGCAAAACAGAAGAAGCCCCCGGTGTGGGGGCTTCTTTTTTTATGGATCTTATGGATGGGGATACATCAGGCCATGGCGCAGGTCGATGCGCCAGAGCAGGATGGCGACGAGCAGACAGAAGTCCGCCGCGCTCAGCACTGCGTACAGGTGGTCGCTCCACAGGCTGAGGGAGCAGGTCGAGTTCCCAAAGGTGTGCATCAGCCGCTGCTGGGGCAGGTAGCTCAAAAGCAGCAGCCCGTACAGCGCGATGTAGGTGAAGACATCGTCCTGCAGCGGGGCGAGGGCGGGCAGATGGTCGATGGCCAGCGTCGCCGCAAACAACAGTGCGTGGATGGCCAGAGACTTGGCCACCTGTTTGCGCCAAAAATCGCGGTTTCTGCGGGCGAGGACCTCCTTGTCGGGGGCCGGCTCATCGGGCGTCCCAGGCAGGGCGTTCAGGTCGTGAAGGTCGGACATGGGGGCACCTCCTTGGGGCGGGACGAGGGTCACTCCTCGTGCAGATACTTCCAGCAGGCGGCGATGACCAGCACCAGCGCCACAAAACGAAGCACATTGTAAAGGTAAGAGAAAAGCATACGATCGACCTCCTGTAAAAATGTCAGGACAAGAAGGGGAAAGTCCGGGTCGAGACGACCGAATTTATAATTACATAGTA
>JAFUQL010000274.1 GCA_017472375.1 Oscillospiraceae bacterium
ACAGGAGCGGGAGCGACCACAGGAGCGGCAACGGGAGCGGCGCCAGCGGCGGTCTCCTCGACGGTAACGTTGTAAGCGACGCCGTTGACGGTGATGTTGAAGTACTTCATGATAGTTCCTCCTAAAATCTTTTTATGTATCGTGATTTATTTGATCTGCTTACAGAGCCATGTCGCCATGCTTCTTGGGCAGGCGCTGCACACGCTTGTTGGCCATCATGTCCAGACCGGCGACCACCAGACCGCGCACGGAAGCGGCATCGGCAGTGAAGGTAGCCAGACCAGCCTCAACGGCAGCCTTGGCACCGCACACATCCTTGGAGTAGGCAGCAGCCTTGGCCTGAGTGGCGGCGGGGATACTGGGAGCGGCGTCGATCTCGTCCTTGTACAGAACGGTGACAGCGGTCTTGGGATCCACGGGGGCGATGACACCGTTCTCCATAGCGATGACCACGTCGGCGTTGCACAGGGCGGTGTAGACGGGGCCCGCAGCCTTGCCGGCGACCACAGCGACCTTGGCGGTGGTGGCATCGGCGTAGGTAGCAGTCAGACGGGCAGCCTCACGGATGCCGCCGGCCACATCGTCGGACACGCTGGGAATGAAGCCCTCGCTGTTGACCACGGTCACAACGGGGATGCTGAAGGCATCGCACAGGCGCACAAAGCGGGCCAGCTTGGACACGCAGCTGTGGCACAGGCCGGCGGGCTCAGTGGCGGCAATGCCCACGGCGCTGCCGTTGATGGTAGCCAGAGCGGTGTAGACATTCTCACCGAAAGCGGCGTACAGCTCCACGGCGCTGTCCACATCCACCAGAGCAGCGGCGGCGTCAGCGGCCTTGTACTGGGCGGGGAACTTGGCCTCAGGGGCCTCGGCGTCAAACAGGGCGGGGCCGGCCAGGTTGTTGGCGGGCAGCAGAGCCACCAGCTTGGCAGCCTCGGCGATGGCATCCTCCGCCACGATGGTGGCCACACCTGCCTTGGCGGCCAGGGCGGCGCTGCCGGCCTCGGCGACCTCATCACCGGCGGCGGCGCTGGTGAAGGGAGCGGTGAAGAACAGCTCAGCGTCCTGCGCCATCACGCACACATCGGCGCTGGCAGCGGCCAGAGCGGCGCTGCCGCCGCAGATACCCAGAACGACGGCCACCTGGGGCACGACGCCGGAGATCTTGGCGATCGCAGAGGCCAGCTTGGTGTTGGCAGCCAGGATGTCCAGGCCTTCCTCCAGCTTGGCGCCCACGGAATCATAGAAAGTCACCACGGGGTTGCCGGTCTTTGCGGCCATCTCCAGAACGGTGACGATCTTCTCCACGTCCTTTGCGGCGACCGCTTCACCACACTGGCACACGGCATAAGCCGGCTGACCGCCGGTGCAGCCGAAGGCAGCGTTGACTGCGCCGTCCGCAAACAGCGCAGTGTAGGACCCCTCGTCAAAGAATGCGGCAAGAATGTCATTCTTGCCAAGCTTGTTAGAAGCCATGAACAGCCCTCCTAAAATCCAAATTCAAAGTTGGTTTTATTATACTATTTTGGGAAAACCCCCACAAGAGTTTTCGCGAAAAAAAGCAAGAAATTCCAGTGTTCCTTCACGAAAACTCACGTTTCCTCAACCCTTGCGGCCCTGCTTGGGGCCACCGGGGCGCCGCGCAGCCCCGTTTGCGGGCTTTCGGGCCCCGCCAGCGGGCTTCGCAGCTGCTTCGGTGCGGGCACGGCCCACACCGCGCTGCGCCGCAGCGCGCAGCGCATTCAGCTCGCTCTTGGCCAGCTCGCGGTACTCGCCGGGCTGCAGCATGCCCAGCTTCACCGCGCCCATGGCGTTGCGGCGCAGGCGGATGACCTCCAGGCCCACCGCCTCGCACATACGGCGGATCTCGCGGTTTTTGCCCTCCCGGATGGTCATCTCCATCACAGTGCGCTCGGGTTCATCCACCACCACGTTGATCACGGCGGGCTGGGTGACGGTGCCGTCATCCAGCGTCACGCCCTTGCTCAGGGCCACCACCTGCTCCTCGGTGGCGCGGGGCCGCACCGTCACACGGTACAGCTTGCTGACGCCGTGCGAGGGGTGCATCATCAGGTTGGCGAAGTTGCCGTCGTTGGTCAGCAGCAGCAGGCCCTCGCTGTCCTTGTCCAGGCGGCCCACCGGGAACACGCGCACCGGCACATCCTTCATCAGATCCATGACCGTCTTGCGGCCCAGCTCGTCGCTGGTGGTGGTCACAAAGCCCCGGGGCTTGTTGAGCATATAGTAATAGAATTCGCGCTTGCGCTCGATGTCGACCCGCTGGCCATCCACCGAGAGGATGTCCTGATGGGGATCCATCTTGTCGCCAAGCTTGACGGGATGGCCGTTCACCTTGACGCGGCCCTCCTCAATGATCTGTTCTGCGGCGCGGCGGGAGCAGAGACCCTGCTCAGCCATCACCTTCTGAATGCGTTCCTGTGCCATAATCCTCCAAATCCTTTACAAAAAACAGGGGCGGCAGCGCGGCCGCTGTGCCCCGGTCTGTATTTCTTCGCTTGTTATTCCTCGACAGGAGGCTGCTCCACAGCGAACTCCTCCGCCGCGGGCTTCTCCTTGCGCAGCAGCTCGCCCAGCTTGTCCACCAGTTCGGGCAGCATGGTGATGGCCCGCTCCAGACTGTTGTTGGGGTCTGCAAGCTGAATGGTGCGCACGTTGCCGCCCTTTACCACCAAAAAAGCCACCGGAGAAACAGTAACACCCGCCCCGGTGCCGCCGCCGAACAGGTCCTTGTTGCTCTTGCCGGAAAAATCAGAGCCGCCGGTGGCCACACCGAAGGTCACCTTGGACACGGGCAGGATGGTGACGCCGCCTTCCATGGTGATGGGGTTGCCGATGATGGTGTTGGAATCCACCAGCTCGCGGATCTTGTCCATGGTAACGCCCATCAGGCCGTTGATCGCATGTTCTGCCATAAGGTTTGTCCTCCCTTGGTTCAATATCGGTCACACAGCGGCAGTACCGCTGATACCATTATAATCATACACTGCGCTTTTTTGCAAGCATATCGTGTACCTGTGGTCAGTCAAAAAAGCCCTCGCGCACCAGCCGGATCAGCACCGCGATCGCCGCGATGACAATGGAGATGCCGTGCGCGGTGATCTCGCAGGCAAAGACCGGCTTTTGGGCGCTCTGGCCGGTGAAATCCGGTTCCACATAAAGCTGGTCGAACTGCAGACGGAAGTAGTTCTGCAGCACACCCAGCGCTGCCCCCAGCACCGCATGGACGCGGCCGCACTGGATGCCCACTTTGGCCACGTCCTTACCGCCCACAGGCACCAGCACCCGGATGTGCCGGATGCGCAGCGACCAGAACACCTTCCGCAGGAACCACCCGGCATTTGCCGCGATGGTGCGGATCTTCTCCAGCAGATCCAGCAGCTTCTGCAACGGCGAAGGCTGGGGGCCGGCCGCCTTTGCCGGCGCCGGCTCGTCCTTCTTCCTGGGGTGTTTCTCCTTTTTTTCACCGCCGGCGAACCGGTCGATGATCTTCTGCAGCCAGCCGGGCACCGGGAACACCCCGAATTTCACGAACCACAGCCGCAGCCAGACCCGGAACTCCCCGTTCTCGAAGTGCAAACCCACCGTAATGGGAATGAGCAGCACCAAAAGCACCAGCCCCAGTACCACCGCCAGCAGGATCAGCAGTACC
>JAFUQL010000275.1 GCA_017472375.1 Oscillospiraceae bacterium
AACACCCGGGATGCGGCCCGCCTGACCAAGGCTTCGGGGCCGGATGCGGTCCAGCTTTTCCCGGGCCTCCAAAGTAAGGCCCTGAATGCCGGAGTAGTCAAAATCCTTCGGGATCTGCACGCTCTCACGGCGCTGTACCTCTTTGATGGCCCGCTGCTGCCGGGCAATGTAACCGGCGTACTTGATCTCGGTCTCGATGCGCTGAGCCATCATAGGGGTAACGCCCTCGCCCCGGCCGATGATGCCGGCCAGAAGCTCATAGGTAACGCCCGGGCGCCGCAGCACCTCAGCGGCAGAGCCGCCGGTGGCGCCCGGATCCACCCCGACTGCGGCACAGGCAGCGGTCAGGTCAGCGGCACGCACGGTGGTGTGCTCCAGCCGCTTCAGCTCTGCAGCTTTCACCGCCATGTCGCTCTCAAACAGCGCCCAGCGCTCATCGGTCACCAGACCGTATTCCCGGCCAATGGGGGTCAGCCGCTCGTCGGCGTTGTCCTGCCGCAGGGTCAGCCGGTACTCGCTTCGGCTGGTCATCATGCGGTAGGGGTCCAGCACCCCCTTGGTGACCAGATCGTCCACCAGGGTGCCCAGATAGCTGGTGTGGCGGGCCAGCACCAGCTGGCTCTCCCCTTTCGCCTGCCGGGCAGCGTTCAGGCCGGCCAGCAGACCCTGTGCGGCGGCCTCCTCGTAGCCCGATGTGCCGTTGAACTGGCCCGCGCCGTACACGCCCCGCAGCGCCTTGGTCTCAAGGGTGGCCTCCAGGGCAGTGGGGTCGATGCAGTCGTACTCGATGGCGTAGGCAGGGCGCATGATCTCCACCTGCTCCAAACCGGAGATCGTGCGATACATCGCGTTTTGTACATCTTCCGGAAGGCTGCTGCTCATGCCCTGCAGGTACATCTCCTCGGTGTTCTCGCCGCAGGGCTCCACAAAGATCTGGTGGCGCTCCTTGTCCGCAAAGCGCATCACTTTGTCCTCGATGCTGGGACAGTAGCGGGGCCCGACTCCCTCGATCATGCCGCCGTACAGGGGGCTGCGGCCGATGTTGGCCTGAATGATCCGATGGGTCTCCGGGTTTGTATAGGCGATGTGGCACTCCACGCGGTTGCGCATGGGGCTGCGGGTGAGGAAGATCATGGGCTGCAGCTCCTCTGCCGGGTCGCCGGGCTGACTCTCCAGCTTGGAAAAATCGATGCTGCGGCGGTGCACCCGGGCGGGGGTGCCGGTCTTGAAGCGGCGCATGGGCAGGCCAAGCGCCTTCAAATTCTCGGTAAGGGCGGTGGCCGCGTGCTGTCCGTCGGGGCCTCCGTCGTAGAACGCATTCCCGATGAAGATCCGCCCGCCCAAGCTGGTGCCGGTGGCCAGCACCACGCACTTTGCGCCATACCAGCCGTTCAACTGGGTGAATACGCCCCTTACCCGGCCGTCTTCCACATCCAGGCCGGTGATCTCGGCCTGATGCAGGTACAGGTTCGGGGTCTCCTCCACCAGCTGCTTCATCACAAGGTGGTACTGCTTGCGGTCGGTCTGCACCCGCAGGCTGTGCACTGCGGGGCCCTTGCCCTTATTGAGCATCCGGCTCTGCAGGTAGGTACGGTCCGCAGCAATGCCCATCAGGCCGCCCAGCGCGTCCAGTTCCCGCACCAGATGCCCCTTGGCGGTACCTCCGATGGAGGGATTGCAGGGCATATTTCCGATAAAATCCAGGCTGATGGTGAACAGGGCGGTCCTTGCACCCAGCACGGCCGCCGCATGGGCCGCCTCAATGCCGGCATGGCCCGCGCCGATCACCACCACATCGTATTCACCCAGCCGGTTGATCTCTGTCTTGTTCATACTTTCGCTCGTCATACTTTTAAAAAATCGCGTTTCAGCGCATGCTGTTTTATAATTACTTGCCCACGCAGAAGCGGCTGAACACCTGGTCGATGACCGCCTCGCCGGCGCTCTCACCGGTGAGCTGATAAAGAGCATCCAGCGCATCGTCCACGCAGACACCCACCGCATCCAGGTCAAAGCCGCCAGCCCGGGCGCGGCGGGCTTCGTCCAGCGCATCCCGCGCCGCCACTGCGGCGGCAAGCTGCCGCTGACTGCACAGCGCACCCGCATTGGGGTCGATGGAGGCCGTCCCCAGCAGAGCGGCCACCGCATCGGCCAGTGTCTGCCGGGCTTCGGGGGCCATGGCGCTGAGCTTCACCACCGCCTTAAAGCACCCTTCCAGCATCGCCTCATCAAACACGCCGGGATGCTCCAGAAGATCCTGCTTGTTCAGCACTGCGATGGCCTGCCGCCCGCGGCAGCGCCCAGCCAGTTCCCGGTCCTCCGCCTCAGCAGGGGCGGAACCATCGAACACCGCCAGGATCAGCGATGCTTCTTCAAATTTTCGGTTGCTGCGGCGGATGCCCTCCGCCTCTACGATGTCCTCGGTATCCCGCAGGCCGGCGGTGTCCCACAGATTCAGGGGCACATCCCCCAGGTTCACCGCCTGCTCCACCAGGTCGCGGGTGGTGCCCGCCACCGGGGTCACAATAGCCCGGTCGAATCCCGCAAGCAGATTCAGAAGGGTGCTTTTGCCCACGTTGGGCCGCCCGACGATGGCAGTGTCCACGCCGCCGCGCAGGGCCGCACCCGCGCCATAGCCATCGATCAGTTCGGTCAGCTCCTGCTGGGCAGCGGCCAGCGTATCATCCAGCACGGTGTCCTCAAGCTGGGGCACGTCCTCCTCCGGGAAGTCCACCCAGGCCGCCAGATGACTGGCCAGCGCCGTCAGATCGCTTTGGATGCGGCCGATGCGCCGGGCCAGCGCGCCTTCAAGCTGGGCGGCAGCCAGCGCGGCACCCTGCCGCCCGGCTGCGCCGATCAGCTCCATCACAGCCTCGGCCTGGGTCAGCCCGATGCGCCCGTTGAGCAAGGCGCGGCGGGTGAACTCACCGGGGCCGGCGGGGGCTGCACCCGCCTTCAGGCAGGCCTGGATCAGCCCATCGGCCATGGCGCGGCCGCCGTGGCAGCTCAGCTCCACCACGTCCTCGCCGGTGTAGCTGCGGGGCGCCCGGAAGAACAGCGCCACCGTTTCGTCCATCTGCCGTCCATCCAGCCGGTAGTGACCGAACAGAGCGGTGTAACCCCGCGCATCCATCACGCTTTTGTTTGGGTCGATGGGAGCGAATACCCGGGCCGCGATGGGATAAGCCTCCGGGCCGGACAGGCGCACCACTGCGATGCCGCCCTCCCCGGGCGGGGTAGCCAGCGCACAGATGGTGGTGTCGATCATGAAAAACGCCCCCTTTGTCAGAACGCAAAATTTCAGCGCTATCATTGTAACACAAGGCCGGGCAAAAAAACACCCTGCACGCCCAAAAAGGCGCACAGGGCATTGGTCTTATTGGGTCATTCGCCCGCACTCTGGGGAGAAAAGCGCGGAATGCCGTCCAGATATCCGCCGTAGACCGACTCGATCTCAAAGGGCTCCACCGGGGCAAACACAAGCCAGCGGGTGTTCACCGCCTGCTCCTCTACCCCCACCGACAGGGTGATGTGGGGCACCTCGATGGCCGCCGCCTGCTGAGCAAGGGGGGCACAGTCGGTGAGGACCTCCACCCGGAAGCCCTCGTTTTTTCCATCGCAGCCGTAGCCTGTCACCCGAAGGGTCACAGGAGTACCAAACAAACCCTCGTCCACCGACTCAGGGCGGTAGGCAAAGGTCACATGGGGGTGCCTGATGAGACGGCCCAACCGGTCCGGCCCCATGGCGGGCGCGCGGGCCAGCAGCGCCGCAGCATCCACAAAGCATCCTGTGTAGTGATAGGCCACATTCATTTGCGAGTTTCTCCTTTTCGTTTGCCAAACAGCAGGCTGCGCATCAGCATCAGGAAGGCCAGCACCACCAGCACCACATAGCCCCTCTGCCACCAGACCATTGCCTCCGCCGTACAGAGTGCGGCGGGCAGTATGCCCTGCAGCAGACCAAAAGCCTGTTCAATGAAGGCCACACCGTCGGTAAGGGCCGAGAACACCGTCAGGATGGAGAGCAAGGCCAGCGCATTGTTCATGCGCTCCTCCCGCTGCTTTTGGGCTTCCTCCTGCTGCTTGCGCTCCTCCTCCTGCTTTTCCCGCTGCAGCTCGCGCAGCGAGACAATGGGCTCGCGCACATCCTTGTACATATCGTACAGGGCAAACGCACGGCCCACATTCCGGTAGAACCGGTCGTACTGGTCCACCTCGGTGATGGTGGTGAACACATGGTTCGTTTCAAACTCGTAAAGCTGCTGCCGGTACTCCTCCAGCGCCTTCAGGTCGTTGTAGCGGCCCACGCCAATGCGGGTGAGGAACAGGTACAGCACATACTTTTGGTGCAGCAGCAGCACATAGGTGAACAGGTACTGAGAATCAAAATTATGGACGAATATACGCTTTATAAAGTCGCCGCGGCCCATCTCCGGGAACACCAGGCAGGCGGCCGCCTCGGCAGAGATGCCCCAGGCCACATCCGCACTGGAATCGTAGACTTCCCGCTGCTCCTTCACCTCATCGGGCTGGTAGAGGAACCCCTCGCTCTGGCAACGGCGCAGATAATACAGATCCCTGCGCATCTGCTCCGGGTCCTTCTCCCCCGGCATATGGGTCAGGCTTAGCACGTTGGCGCGCTCGATGCCCGGGCTGCAGTGGAAGAAGGGGTGCACCGGCACGCCCAGCCGCTCCATCAGCATCCCGGCCAGATCGTACAGGGTCTGCACCTGCGGCCGGCCCGGGATCAGGGCACTGCCGTTTGCGCGGCGCACCGGCTCGCGCCCCAGCTTTTTCAGATAGTACTGGGCGGTGGCGATCCAGCGCGGATCGCTCCTTACAAATTCTACCTTGATGGCCATGACACAAACGGTCGTATCAAAGCAGTAGAGCCGAATGTTTTTCAAACAGAAGGGGAAGTTCTCCGGCTGCCCACCAAACTGGTGCGTGCCGATGCAGCACAGCTCCTCCGGGCCGGGCAGACCCAGCTCTTCACAAGCGGCAGGCCGCAGCACCGAGGCGGTGCACAGGCAGTTTTCCTGGTCGTCCATATTCAGCTTGTCCGCCACATACTTCAGCATATAGCGGACCTCCACATCCAGGCGATCCCAATCCCGGGAGGTCTGGGTGCCGGAGGTCACCCTGCGCCAATCTCCCTCGATGTACATGGGCACAAAGAAATAAGAACAGTTGTCCATGCCGGTCGGCCCTCCCTTCCCCTTTTTTTCATTATACTACAAGGAGCCGGGATGTTCCAGCATCTGCCGCGTTTCGGTCTGCCTCGCATGGGCCGGGTAAATGTCGGCCTCACAAAAAAAGAAGCATCTCCGGATACCCGGAGATGCTTCAAAATTTTGATCAGATCGCGATCACAGCTCGATCTTGCCGAACAGCTCAAAGTCGGCTGCATCGTTGATGCGCTGGGTGCGCACGGGGGCCTGAGGCACGGCGGAGGGATCCGGAGTGCGGTCGGCAAACTCGCGGGCGGGCACGCTGGAAGGACGGGGACCTCTGCGGCTGCCGTCACGGCCGCCGCGGCCCTTGCCGCCCTGACCCTGACCACGGCCACCGCGGCCGCTGCGCTCACCGCCGCGGCCACCCTTGCCGCCCTTGCCGTCCTTGCGGGCGGGGCGCTCGGGCTTGGCGTTGGGGCCGGTGCAGTAGATCACCACACGGCGGTCGCTGCCCTCACCGCGGCTCTCGCTGCGCAGGCCCTCCATCTTGCCGATGGCGCTGTGGATCAGCCGGCGCTCGGAGGGATTCATGGGTTCCATGGCGAAGGGGCGGCCGCTCTTGGCCACCTTGGCGCCGATGCGGCGGGCCAGAGCCTCCAGGTCGGCCTCGCGCTTGCCGCGGTAGCCGGCCACATCCAGGCCCAGCTTCATGTAGTCGCCCTTCTGGCGGTTGGCCACCAGGCTGGCCAGGTAGCTCAGGCTCTCCATGGTCTCGCCGCGGCGGCCGATCAGAGCGCCCACATTGTCGCCTTCCACCTTCAGAATGGTGGCCTCGCCCTTCTGCACGGCGCTGAAGGTCACCTCGGTGACGCCCATAGCGGCGAACACCTCGGTCAGGTACTGCACAGCGGCATTCAGGCGGGGATCGGTCTCGATCTCCACAGGGACCTCGGTCTCCTCATCGGCGGCGGGAGCGGCCTGCCCGGCAGGCTCTTCAGCCACAGGCTCGGCGGCAGGCTCCTCCGCAACAGGGGCCTCCTCCACAGCCACAGGCTCCTCGACCGGGGCAGAAGCGGGGATCTCCTCCGCCACAGGAGCGGCGGGAGCGGGAGCTTCCTCCTCTTCTACAGTCACCTCCACCTTGGCGGGGGTGGTCTTCAGGCCCAGGAAACCGGTCTTGCCGGGCATCTCCAGCACCTGATAGCTCACATTCAGGTCGTCACGGCTCACGCCCAGCTCGGCACAGGCAGCGGCCAGTGCCTCGTCAACGGTTTTGCCGGTCATGACTAATCGACGCATAACTTCCTCCTTGTGATCGGGGCTCACACTTCCCCGTATTTTCAGGACAGACGCTCGGTGCGCTCATCCTTATACTTCTCGGCATCCTGCGCACGGGCGGCCTCCAGACGGATGCGGGCCAGCTCCTGCTCGGTGACCTCCTTGGTCGTGGTGTTGCCCTTGTCGTCCTTCACGGTGACCTGCTTCTTCTTTTTCTTCTCCTTGCGCTTGGCCTCGACTTCAGCCTGGATCTCAGCCTTCATCTTCTCAGGGTCGTAGATCTTCTTGGCCAGAACGGTGGTGGCCAGAGCCAGCACGTTGGAGATGGTGTAGTACAGAGAGAAGCCGACGGGCAGAGTAAAGCTGATCCAGACGAACATGATGTTCATCATCAGAGGCATATACTTCATGCTGCCCTGCATCTGCTGGGCGCTGCCCTTCATGGTGTAGGCGTTCATCACGAACATGGAGATGGCGCTGAGGATGGGGAAGATCAGCAGGCTGTTGAACGCCAGCTCAGGGGTGGCGGCCAGATTGATGCCGAACAGCTCCATCTGGAAGCCCTGGATGGCCTCGATGTTCTCAGCGGTCAGGCTGGGGAACTGGGTCAGAGCGGCGCTCACGTCCATGTCCTTCAGCACATTGATCAGCTGGACCTGGCCGCGGTAGTCGCTGGCCTGCATGCCCAGGACCTCAACAGCGGCACCCAGGGTGTCGCTGCTGATCTGCAGCACATACTGCAGAGGACGGTAGATCATTTCGATCACGCCGAACATGATGATCAGGTTCAGGAACATGGGCGCACAGCCGGCGGTGGGGTTGAAGTTGTGCTCCTGCTGCAGCTTCAGCATCTCGTCGTTCAGACGCTGCTGATCCTTGGCGTACTTCTTCTGAAGCTCCTGGATCATGGGCTGGAACACGCTCATGCGCGCGGTG
The DNA here is from genome assembly GCA_017472375.1 of Oscillospiraceae bacterium. Classification (GTDB taxonomy): domain Bacteria; phylum Bacillota; class Clostridia; order Oscillospirales; family Ruminococcaceae; genus SFJ001. Next base: position 7,389 of record JAFUQL010000275.1, read on the forward strand.
TTCTTCTGCTGGCTGAGCATCAGCGGCAGCAGCACCACACGGATCAGCAGAGTAAAGAGGATGATCGCCACGCCGTAGTTCTGCACTGCGTTATAGATCAAACGCATCACAATACCCAGCGGGCCTGCCAGAATACCAAAAATTCCCATAGTGCAATACTTCCATTCCGCCCCGCCTGCGCCAGGGGCAATTATTTTTTATGTAGGACTCCTCCCTCGCAGGCGGAGAAGTCACAAGTAGCATTGGAAGCGCCGACCGGCCGGTATGCAGCGGGTACGGCATATCTATAAAAAGGTCCTCCGCAGAATGCGGGAATAGGGGCTTCTGCACACGGCAGGCCCCTTTTGACCGTTGCTTGCATGACAGGGCCTGCCTTTTCAGGACAGGCGCTTCACGAAGCGGCGCAGCGTTCAGCCGTTGCGCCATTTGCCCTTGGGCGGCACCGGGTCGTACCCCTGCCCGCCCCACGGGTTGCACCGCAGGATGCGCCACACCGCCAGCAGCAGCCCCTTGACCGCCCCGTGGGTGGTCAAAGCCTCGATGGCATACTGGCTGCAGGTGGGGTGAAAGCGGCAGTTCTTGCCCAGCATCGGCGAGATGCAGATCTGGTAGAACCGGATGGGCAGGCACAGAAGCTTTGCGATCATGCGCCGCCCTCCGGCGCGGGCTTTTCCGCCCCAGGCAGGATCTTTGCCTGGGTGAGAAGCCGCACCACCGATTTTTCCAGCTTGGTGCTTTTGACGTGCGGTGTACTGCCCCGGGCTACGAAGATTAGATCGTAGCCGCCCACATCATAGGGCAGATGGGCGGCGATCGCCGCGCGCATCACGCGGCGGGCGCGGTTGCGCTGGACTGCCTTGCCGATCTTTTTGGTGGCGGTCAGCCCCACGCGGGTGTGCCCAAGGCGGTTTTTGCAGACGTACAGCACCAGCTGAGGCGACACATAGCTCTTGCCCCGGCGGTACACCCGGGCATATTCGATGTTGCGGCAGATGGGCCGATAGCGCATGAAAACGCCTCCTTACAGGGTCGGGGCACACTACGCCCCGGGAAATGGGCACAATTGAAAAAGAAGGCCACAGATACAGCGATCAGTGGCCTTTTTTTCAAAGAATAAGCTGCTTTGCCGATTGTGCTCAGGCGGCCAGCTTGGCGCGGCCCTTGGCGCGGCGGGCGTTGATGACCTTGCGGCCGTTCTTGCTAGCCATGCGCTTCAGGAAGCCATGGACGCGGGAACGCTGACGCTTCTTGGGCTGATAGGTTCTCTTCATCGCTCGATCCCTCCATCTTACTCGCCCGCTACCGGGCGGGCCAAATTTCACTCGCAGGCCAATGGTACAGGTACACAGAGCCTTGCAGGTTAAAATTATATCTTATTTGAATGGCAAATGTCAACACCTATCCGCTGCTTTTTCTCAAATAATTGTCATTCGTCTGCACCATTTTCTGTATTTAGGGCAAACGTCCGCCCCTACCCACAACATGCTGAGTCTCCCGCCCTGCCACCAGGTACAGCCGCCGGTACGGCAGCACCTGAAAAACAGGCTTTTGGCTTCTAAGGCTACCCAACTGCCCCCGCACGCCCGCACCGCAGGAGCGCTCCGGTTTCGGCATTCTGCCCCAGGGCCCGCCGTTTGCCGCCTATATTATATACATAATAATAAATAGGGTAAGTTTTGTTGTAAAAGGCACGGTTTTGTGCTATACTCATGCTGTATAAAAATCAACATTTTAGCCCGGAACGGGGGAAAACACCCGCTTCAGGCTTCCCGCTTTTCCTCGGCTCTCTTCTCTGTTTCAGCGGCGGATGCAGGCCGGGGCAGGCGGTTTTTGCGCTCTTTTTCGGAGAGCCTCCGGCAAAGTGCCCTGCACGATGTCGGTTCCGGGGGCGCAGGCAAGCCCCCCTTCGCGCGGTGCAACGGCGCCGCACAAGAGAAATTACCTGTGGAGTGTGGAAACAAAATGGATTCGTTCAACGACGTACTGGACGCAGTCAAGCTGTACTGCAAAGACTACCTGGTGGATGCCACCTACAACCTTTACATCGAGGGCCTGCAGCCCATGAGCTTCGAGGATTCGAACCATGTGGTGCTGAGCGTGCGCAACGACTTCATCTGCAAGATCGTGCGGGACCGCTACATCCCTCTGCTGAAGGAAGCTTTCAAGGCCGTGCTGGGCTTTGAGGTGAACCTGGACCTGGTGGTGCCGGCGCTGCCCGCCACCCCGGCCAACGACCCGGACAAGGTGGCCACCCTGCCCAGCGGCCGGTATGACTTCACCTTTGAGAACTTCATTCAGGGCTCCTCCAACCGGTTCGCCTATGCAGCGGCGCAGGCGGTGGCGGCCAACCCCTCGGGCGCCTACAACCCGCTGTTCATCTACGGCAACTCGGGCCTGGGCAAGACCCACCTGCTGAATGCCATCCAGATCGAGATCCGCCGCAATCATCCTGACTTCAACATCGTGTATGTGAACTGCGAAAAGTTTACCTCCGATCTGATCACCGCCATCCGCATGGGCAACACCGAGGAGTTCCGCCAGAAGTACCGCAAGGCGGACCTGCTGCTGGTGGACGACATCCAGTTCATCGCCGGCAAGGAATCCACCCAGGAGGAGTTCTTCCACACCTTCAACAACCTGCACACCGAGGGCAAGCAGATCGTGCTGGCCTGCGACCGGCCCGCCAAAGAGATCAAGACCCTGGACGACCGCCTGCGCACCCGCTTCGAGTGGGGCCTGACCGCCGACATCCAGCCGCCCGATTTCGAGACCCGTGTGGCCATCATCAAGCGCAAGGCCGAGCTGCTGAACATGGATCTGCCCGACGAGGTCGTGGAGTACATCGCCAACAATTTGAAGAACAACATCCGCCAGCTGGAGGGCGCCGTCAAGAAGCTGAATGCCTACTACATGCTGGAGGGCATCAGCCCGGTGATCGGCGTGGCTCAGAATGCCATCCGCGACATCCTGAGCGAGACCCAGCCCGTGCCCATCACCGTCGAGAAGATCATCAGCGAGGTGGCCCGCACCTACTCGGTGTCGGCAGCGGACATCCGCAGCACCAAGCGCAATGCAGCGGTGGCTGCAGCCCGGCGCACGGCAGTGTATGTCATCCGGGAGATCACCGGCATGAGCATGGAGGAGATCGGCAAGGAATTTGGCGGCCGCGACCACTCCACCATCGTCTACTCCATGAAGGTGATGAACCGGGACATCCAGACCGACACCCGCCTGCGGGAGACGGTGGACGACATCATCAAGAACGTCCGCTCCTGATCTGATCAAAAATATTCCTTTTTGTAAAACAAGGCTGCTCAGGCCGGCAGAGGCAGCATCCCTACAGACTGCTTTGCTGCTTTGTGCGCAGCCCTGCCCATCCATCGCCAAGGATTCGATTTCGAAACACCGCTTCATTCGGTGATGCAACATCGGTCCATGTGAGCGATAAAAAAGGTTATCCACATTTTCAACAGACTTTTCAACATTTAACTTTCGTTATTCACAACGCCTGTTGAATGCAAAACACTTTCAACAATTCCCACAATTTCCCCACAAAGTTTCAAACCTCCCGAAAAACGGCTCGTCCGGCCTGTCATCGGGGTTTGCGGAGTTTTCCACCGTTTCCCCACCCACTACTACTACCACTGCATAAATGTGGTTTTTAAGCTGCCGCAAACAGAAAGGTCCACCAAAACCGGCTACAGCCGCCGCACAGAAAGCGAGGAAACAAAATCAATGAACATCGTATGTGAAAAGGGTCTCCTTTCCAACGCCATCGACGGTGTCAGCCGTGCGGTCACCCTGCGCAGCTCCATCTCCGCCCTCGAGGGCATCCACATGGTGGCCGAGGGTTTCAACCTGACCCTCACCTGCTACAATCTGGAGCTGGCCATCACCATCACCATCGAATCCAACGTGCGGGTGCCCGGCGAATGCGTACTGAACGCAAAGCTGCTGGGCGACATGGTCCGCCGTATGCCTGCCGGCGAGGTCGAGCTTCGTCTGAATGACAATGGTACCGTGGAAATTCGCGGTGGTGCGGCAAAATTTGAGCTGACTGCCCTGAATCTGAACGACTTCCCCACCCTGCCGAATCCCGGCGCTACCCCCACCCTTACCCTGAAGGCCGACGAGCTGCACGAGATCATCAACAAGACCATCTACGCCGTCAGCCAGGATGACAAGAAGCCCGCCCACACCGGCGAGCTGTTCGTGATCGAGCCGGATGAGACCACCGTTGTGGCGGTGGACGGCTACCGGCTGGCCATCGTGAAGCGCCCCTTCAAGGCACACAAGGACATCCGCATCATCATCCCGGCCAAAACTTTGATGGAAGTCAACAAGCTGATCGGCGACGGTGACGAGGAAGTTCGCATCAATGCCAATCGTCAATTCGTCGTTTTTTCGACTGCGACCGGCTATACCATCATGAGCCGGCTGATCGTGGGCGAGTTCCTCAATTATGAAAAGGCCCTGCCCGCCGGCTGCAAGACCCGCGCCCTCATCGACACCCGCGAGTTCATCGACACCATCGAGCGCGCCAGCCTGGTGATCACCGAGCGGCTGAAGGATCCTCTCCGCATCCGCTTCAGTGAGGGAAAAGTAACGGTAAACTGCAAAACTTCTCTGGGCAAGGTGGAGGATGAGTTCCCCGCACAGGTGGAGGGCGATCCCCAGGAGATCGGCTTCAACAACCGCTACCTGCTGGATGCCCTGCGCGCCTGCGGCTGTGCCCAGGTGCGGCTGGAGATGGGCGGCCCCCTGAGCCCGGTGAAGATCCTGCCCCCTGAGGGAGAGGACTTCATCTACCTGGTGCTGCCCATCCGCTTCAAGAACGAGTAAAAGAAAAACTGTTTCATTTAATATACAGAGAGTATACTGTGAGGCGCGGCGATCCGCGCCCCGCCTGGACTGCTCCTCTATACAAAAAATGCATAAACTGTGCGCATCCCGCGCACGCACATAAAGGAGATACCATGGAGTCTATCCTCATCCACACCGAATTCATCAAGCTGGGCGACCTGCTGAAATTTGCCGGCATGGTCGAGACCGGCGGCGAGGCCAAGCTGCTGATCCAGGAGGGTCAGGTGCAGGTGAACGGCGAAGTGTGCACCATGCGCGGCAAAAAGCTGCGCGGCGGCGACACCGTCACGCTGGAAGGCCGCACCGTGGCCATCCGCCAGGCCCAGTGAGGCTTCAAAAGCTGGTCCTGCAGGACTGGCGGAACATTCCCCAGGCGGTCATCGAGCCGGGCCCGGAGCTGAACGTGTTCTGCGGCGAGAACGGCCAGGGCAAGACCAACCTGCTGGAGAGCATCTGGATGCTCACCGGCGGCAAGAGCTTCCGCGGCTCCAAGGATGCGGAGCTGATCCGCCGCGGGGCTGAGTTCTCGGTGATCGACGCCGAGGCTGAGTGCGGCGGGCGCCTGCAGACCATCCACCTGACGGTGGGCGCGGCGGGCACCGCCCGTCCCGGCCGCACCGCAAAGCTGAACGGGGTGGATCAGGGCCGTGCCGCCGCCCTTGCGGGGACCTTCACCGCAGTGGTGTTCGACCCGGACCACCTGAGCTTGATCAAGGGCAGCCCCGCCGGCCGGCGGCGCTTTCTGGATGCGGCGCTGTGCCAGCTCTACCCGGGCTACCTCACCGCGCTGCGGCGGTACACCCGCATTCTGGCCCAGAAGAACGCCCTGCTAAAACAGTATGCCCGCCTGCCGGATGCGGCCGGCCTGCTGGAGGTCTACGACCGGCAGCTTGCCCAGTTCGGCGAGGAGGTCACCCGCCGCCGCAGCGAGTATCTGCAGGCACTGGCCCCCATGGCGGTGGAGAACTACCGGCAGATCAGCCAGGGGCGGGAGACCCTGAGCCTTGCCTATAAGCCCAGCTTTGACGAGCGGGGTCTGCTGGCGGCTTACGAACGGCTGCGCAGCGGAGAACTGCGCGCCGGGTTTTGTCTGGCCGGCCCCCACCGGGAGGACGTGGAAGTTCTGCTGGACGGGCAGCCCGCACGGGTGTTCGGCAGCCAGGGTCAGCAGCGAAGCGCCGTGCTGGCATTGAAGCTGGCTGAGGCCACCCAGGCAGCAGAGGTCACCGGTGAGCACCCGGTGATGCTGCTGGACGACGTGCTCAGCGAGCTGGACGATGCCCGCCAGAATTATCTGCTCACCCGGATGCGGGACAAACAGGTGTTCGTCACCGCCTGCGACAGCGCTGCTTTTGGCCGCGCACAGGGGCGGGTGTTCCCCCTGAAGGGCGGCGCGGTGGTATAAGCCAAGCCGCCTCCCTGCCAGCCTGAAAACGATGCGGAGGTTAGCATGTACTTTCATCTGGGCCAGGATTACATCCTCAACGACAAGGATGTGATCGGCATTTTCGATCTGGATACCACCACGGTGTCGGTCAAGACCCGCAAATTCCTGCGGGTGGCCGAGAGCGAGGGTGCGGTGATCGACCTGGGCGGCGACCTGCCCAAGAGCTTTGTCCTCACCGACTGGCCCAGCACCACCACCGTGTACACCAGTCCGGTCTCCTCGGTCACGCTGGGCGCCCGCGCCCGACGGGGCATCAAGACCAAATGAGCCATTTCCGCCGTAAAAACGGCGTTTGAACCAATACAATTTGCGGCACGGGCCGCGGCGGGCGCAGATGCGCCATGGGCCGCGCATCCGCCCTGCCCGCCCGTAACCCGTAAGGAGGATATCAATGCCTGACATCGAGAACATCGAGAACCTTCAGCAGGCTCCCACCGAAGCCCACGACTATGACGGCAGCCCGATCCAGGTTTTGGAGGGTCTGGAGGCCGTGCGCAAGCGTCCCGGTATGTACATCGGCACCACCGGCCCCCGCGGCCTGCATCACCTGGTGTACGAGATCGTGGACAACGCCATCGACGAGGCGCTGGCCGGCTTCTGCGACCACCTCGAGGTCACCATCAAGGAAGGCGACATCATCGAAGTGAGCGACAACGGCCGCGGCATCCCTGTGGACATCCAGCCCAAGCTGGGCATCCCTGCCGTGACCGTGGTCTACACCGTGCTGCACGCCGGCGGCAAGTTCGGCGGCG
>JAFUQL010000276.1 GCA_017472375.1 Oscillospiraceae bacterium
CCGTCGGGGTTCTGCATCTTCTCGGCGTTGCCGTGGTCAGCGGTCAGGAAGACCACGCCGCCCAGCTCCAGCGCGGCGTCCACGACCTTGCCCACGCCGGCGTCGACGGCCTCGACCGCCTTGACGGCGGCCTCGAACACGCCGGTGTGGCCGACCATGTCGCAGTTGGCAAAGTTCAGGATGATCACGTCGTACTTGTCGCTTTCGATACGCTTGACGCATTCCTCGGCGACCTCGGGGGCGCTCATCTCGGGCTTCAGGTCATAGGTGGCTACCTTGGGGCTGGGGATCACGCAGCGATCCTCGCCCTCGTAGGGGGCCTCCACGCCGCCGTTGAAGAAGAAGGTTACATGGGCGTACTTCTCGGTCTCGGCAATACGCAGCTGGGTCTTGCCCAGTTTGGACAGGTACTCGCCCATGACGTTGTTCAGGTCGACGGGGGGATAGGCCACCTCGCAGTTGGGCATGGTGGCGTCATACTGGGCCATGCAGACGTAGTTGACCGGGAAACGGCCGTAGCGGCGCTCGAAGCCGGTAAAGGCGTCGTCCACAAAGATGCGGGTCATCTGGCGGGCACGGTCGGGGCGGAAGTTCAGGAACACCACGGTGTCGCCCTCGGCCACACGGCCGCCCTCGCAGGTAACGCAGGGCACCACGAACTCGTCGGTCACGCCGTTGGCGTAGCTGCGGTCGATGCACTCCTTCCAGTCGGCGGCCTTGTCGCCCTCGCCGTACACAAAGGCGGCGTAGGCCTTCTCCTCACGGTCCCAGTTGCTGTCACGGTCCATGGCGTAGTAACGGCCGCTCACGCTGGCAATGGTGCCCAGACCGATGGCGTCCATCTTGTCCTGCACGTTCTGCAAAAACTGCTTGCCGTCGTGGGGATCGGTGTCACGGCCGTCCATGATGGCGTGCACATACACCTTGTCGGCGCCCATGGCCTTGGCCATATCCAGCAGACCGAACAGGTGCTCCTCGTGGCTGTGTACGCCGCCGTTGCCCATCAGGCCCATAAAATGAATGGCCTTGCCGGCATCAATGGCGGCCTTCATGTTCTTGACCAGAACCGGGTTTTTCTGCATCTCACCGTCCTGAATGGACTTGGTGATCAGGGTCAGCTGCTGGTACACAATGCGGCCGGCACCGATGTTGGTGTGGCCCACCTCGCTGTTGCCCATCTGGCCGTCGGGCAGGCCGACGCTCATGCCGGAAGCACCAATGGTGGTGTAGGGGCAGCTGGCAAACAGCTTGTCCAGATTGGGCTTGTTGGCGGCGGCAATGGCGTTGCCATGGGTCTGCTCAGGCACCCAGCCGAAGCCGTCCAGAATGCAAAGCATAACAGGTTTTTTTGACATAGGAAAGACTCCTTTAATTTCAAACTACAGTTCAGTATAGGCTACTGCACTGCCTTTGTCAACGCAGACAGGCAGAAAAAAGGCCCGACCGCGGCCGATGTACGGCGTGGCCGGGCCATCTTTGCAAAGGGAAAATCAGCCGTTGCTGGCTGCGGCAACGATCACCGCAAAGTCGGCTGCCTTCAGGCTGGCGCCGCCGATCAGGCCGCCGTCCACATCGGGCTTGGCAACCAGCTCTTCGGCGTTCTTGGCGTTCATGCTGCCGCCGTACTGAATGGTGGTGCTCTTCGCCACGGCCTCACCGTACAGCTCGCCCACCACCTTGCGGATCTGGGCACAGACCTCCTGAGCCTGTTCGCTGGTAGCGGTCTTGCCGGTGCCGATGGCCCACACGGGCTCGTAGGCAATGATCACATTGGCCATCTGTTCGGCGGTCACGCCACGCAGAGCAATCTTGGTCTGCATGCGCACCAGCTCTTCGGTCACGCCCTCTTCGCGCTGCTGCAGGCTTTCGCCCACGCACAGAATCACCTTCAGACCGGCGTTCAGGGCGGCCACGGTGCGCTTGTTCACGGTCTGGTCGGTCTCGCCAAAGTACTGGCGGCGCTCGCTGTGGCCGATGACCACATACTCCACGCCCAGATCCAGCAGCATATCGGCGCTGATCTCGCCGGTAAAGGCACCGCTCTTTTCGTAATGTACGTTTTCAGCGCCGACCTTGATGTTGGTACCCTTGGTCATTTCGACAGCGGTGGCCAGAGTGGTGTACGGGGTGCAGATGACCACATCGCAGGTGGCATCCTTCACAGCGGGGATCAGCTCGCTGATCAGTACCTTGGCCTCGGTGGCGGTCTTGTTCATCTTCCAGTTGCCGGCGATCACGGCTTTGCGATTCAGCTTATCCATAAGTTCTTCTCTCCTTTTGTCGTTTCTTCGAAACAAAAAGCGCGGCGGCGATACGGCCGCCGCGCCACTGATACGGGTTGCGGGGAGTGGATCAAGCCTTCTGGATCACGGCGATGCCGGGCAGGTCCTTGCCCTCCAGATACTCCAGGCTGGCGCCGCCGCCGGTGGAGATGTGGGTCATCTTGTCGCCCAGACCCATCTGCTGCACAGCAGCAGCACTGTCGCCGCCGCCGATGACGGTGGTGGCATCGCTGGCGGCCATAGCCTCGGCAACGCTCAGGGTGCCGGCGGCCATAGTGGGGTTCTCGAACACGCCAATGGGGCCGTTCCAGACAACGGTCTTGCTGGCCTTAACAGCCTCGGCGTACAGCTCGCGGGTCTTGGGGCCGATGTCGCAGCCCAC
>JAFUQL010000277.1 GCA_017472375.1 Oscillospiraceae bacterium
CGCCGCACACTGGTCGGCGCCGGGGGTGCTTTGGTTTTGTGTTTTGGGGGTGTTTTGGGGCGTTTGCCCGCCGCAGCCCTTATTTTACGGTGGCGTAGCCGTCCGGGTTGCTGCTCTGCCAGTGCCAGCTGTCGGCGCACATCTCCTCGATGCCGTACTCGGCCGCCCAGCCCAGCTCCTCCCGGGCCTTGGTGGGGTCGGCCCAGCACTCGGCAATGTCGCCGGGGCGGCGGGGATCGATCACATAGGGCAGCTGCTTGCCGCAGGCTTTGCTGTAGGCGTGGATCACATCCAGCACGCTGTAGCCGTGGCCGGTGCCCAGATTGCAGACGAACAGCCCGCAGCCGGTCGCCAGCTTTTTGATGGCGCAGACATGACCCTTGGCCAGATCCACCACATGGATGTAGTCCCGCACGCCGGTGCCGTCCGGAGTGGGATAATCGTTGCCGAACACATGGACCTTTTCCAGCTTGCCCACCGCCACCTTGGCGATGTAGGGCACCAGATTGTTGGGGATGCCGTTGGGGTCCTCGCCGATCAGGCCGGACTTGTGGGCGCCGATGGGGTTGAAGTACCGCAGCAGGGCCACATTCAGCTCCGGGTCGGCGGCGCACACATCGGCAAGGATGCGCTCGGGAAAGGCCTTGGTGGTGCCGTAGGGGTTGGTGGTGGCCCCCACGGGGAAGTCCTCGGTGATGGGCACACTGGCCGGGTCGCCGTAGACGGTGGCCGAGGAGGAGAACACAAAGTTCTTGCAGCCGTAATGGCGCATCACATCCAGAATGTTCAGGGTGCAGTTCAGGTTGTTGGAGTAGTACTCGAGGGGCTTTTTCACGCTTTCGCCCACCGCCTTGTAAGCGGCGAACTGGATGACCGCCTCGATGCCGGGGTTCTCGGCAAAAATATTCTCCACATCGGTACGGCTGGTCATGTCCGCTTCGTAAAAGCGGAAATCTTTGCCGGTGATCTGTTTGACCCGCTCCACAGCCAGCGGGCAGGAGTTGGAGTAGTTGTCGGCCACGATGATCTCGTAGCCTGCGTTCAGCAGTTCGACGCAGGTGTGGCTGCCGATGTAGCCGGCACCGCCGGAAACCAGAATGGACATAGGTGTTCTCCTTTGTTGTGTGTGGGCGGCCAGGCCGCAAAAAGCGGGCGGAGGGGCGGATGGCAGGGCTGCCGGTCGGCGGAACAAACGCCCGCAGGATACTCTCTACTAAGAATACCCTGCGGGCGGCAAAGAATCAAGTGGGATTGTGGATTACAGCTCCACCCGGGCGCCGATGTCGTTGGCCAGCGCCATGTCGTAGGCGGCCTTGGCCACGGTCAGGTCCTGCAGCGCCAGACCGGTAGAGTCGAACACGGTGATCTGCTGCGGGCTGACACGGCCGGCCAGCGTTTTTGCGATGACCGCGCCCAATTCGCCCGCCAGCTGGGTCTGGAACATAATGCCCTGATTGACGGCGGTCTGGCATTCGCCCACCTTGATGGCCTGATCGATGTCGTCCGCAAAGACCCGGGCGTTTTTCAGGATCATGGGGTCCAGCTCCTGCTTGCCCTTGACATCCGCGCCCATGCAGCTGATGTGGGTGCCCGGCTGCACCCAGTCGGCGTGGATCAGCGGTTTGGTGGACGGGGTAGCGGTCAGGATGATCTGGCTTTCGGCCACAGCGGCGGGCAGATCCTCGTCCCGCTGTACCGCCAGCACCGGCACGGTCAGTGCCATGCCGCAGGCGGCCAGCAGCCCGGCGGCCTTTGCGGTGA
>JAFUQL010000278.1 GCA_017472375.1 Oscillospiraceae bacterium
GGGGAGTTGTCCAACTGTTGGACAACTCGGACCCCAAAACTATCAAGGTTCAATCGAGATCCCAACAAGATTCAATGAAGCTCACAACACGAACGCACGAAAAACGCACGGCGTGCGATGTCCGAACACACGCGTGCGAAAAAACACACAGGAGGTAACTATGTACCAAGAAGTCATGGTCCTGCATGTCCCTGTGCAGGCAGACAAAAAGGCCGCCCCGGTGTTGCAGCACCGGAACGGCCAGAAGAACATCGGGGCATCCGAAAAGCCCGACACCCACATTGTACCCCGCGCCCGGCGGGGCGTCAACCGGCTGGTCGCCATGCTGATCGGCGGCGCGGTGACTGCGCCCTACGCCCTGGCTCTGGCCTGGGCCGAGCGCGGCTACCTGGCCGTCGGCGGCGAAGTCTTTTTGATCGCGCTGGGCGCCGCGGTGGGCGGCTGGCTGGCGGATCATTGGGGAGGTGACGACCATGCGGAATAATATGTCCATCTCGATGTCTTTCCGCGGCAATGGCGGCGTTTTCCTCGAGTATGAGGGCAAAGCCGATGAGTTGCCCCTTTTGCTGATTCTGGGCAGCGCAAAGCTGTTGCTCGAGTGCGTTAAGCCCGGCGTGAGCATGGACGAGCTGATCGATGCTTACTGCGAGGCGCTTCGCGATGCCTGTGAGGAAATCGGCAGCAAGAAGAAGGAGGGTGAGAGCGATGAATGAGAACACCCGCATCGTCATCGTGGGTCAGACCGAGCCGGACGGTCGTCGCTGTGTTGACGCACATGTCTCCGGACGCGGGGACCTCGTCGCAGAAGATTTGGCCGCTGCGGTGCATCGGTTTCTGGTCCTCATCTCCCACTCTGACGCGGAGCTCAAAGCGGAGACGAGGAAGTTCTGCGATGCCCTCAAAGAGCACATCGCGAGGATGGGGGAGTCCGCCTATGGCTAATTGGACATGGACCCCCGACCGGCTGGAGCTGCTGGCCACGGACTGGGCCAACAACCGAAACCTCGCCACAAAAAGCCGCATCCAGCGGATGACCGAGTTCCATCTGTGCCTGCCGGACGACGTACGGGCAGGGCTGGAGCTGCTGGGCCTCGACCCGGACGAGCCGCCGCCCAAGCGGAAGCAAGCACCCAAGGCCAAACAGCTGATCGGTGTGGCTAAGGATGCCGCCATGGCCAAGCTGGAAGCCGGCATCCCTGCCGCCGAGGTGGCGGAGATCTACGGCATCTCTTTGGATCACGCGGAAAATCTGGCCCGCCGGGTGGCCGAGATGGCCAAGCACCGCCCCGGGCCTGTGACGGTCACCAAGGTGGAGCCTACTGCGATCCCCGCGCCGCCTGCCGGCAAGCGGCAGCGCCGCCGCTACGACCGGGAGACCATCGCAAAGGTGACCGGCGACATCATCGACAACAGCCTGACCTACATACAGGCCGCAAAAAAGCACCACGTGCCCAGCGGGAACCTTCCCGCCTGGGTCAAAGCAGAACGCGAGCGGCGCGGAGCGCAGCCGCCTAAGAAGGAGAAAGAATGCATGAAAAAGACCAAGAACGAACTGCCGGCCGAGACCATGGCCGAGACCGAGACCCAGACCGCCGACCTCCAGCCCAATGCAGCACCGGATGGCGATGCTGTGACCTGTACCTGCCAAGCCGGGGATGCTGCCCCTGCCGCCGACGAGCCGGCCGCTGCCCCGATGATCAGCGCTGAGCCCGATGCGGAGCCCGCCGAGCCGAAGCGCGTCCGCTGCTACCGCCGGTATTTCACTGGAGTTGTGGAGCTGAACAACTTTGGGGACATTCTGCTGAACGGGGAGGATCTGGGCATGACGGTGGCGGAGGCCTTCGGCCTGCCCCGCGGCGTCAACATTCTGGAGCAGCGCGCCTTTGCCGCCCGGCTGGACATGGTGCTCAGCGATCTGAGGGCGGATCAGGAGGTCAAAGGTGAGTAAGTACATCGAGGACAGCCCCTGCGCCTTCGGCGCGGCCGACCGGCAGGGCTATCCGGTGTGGTGCAGTGACTGCCCCTACCGAGATGCCTGCGATCACAGCCCGTTTGCGAGGAGGGAGGAAAGCAAATGAGCGAGTACATCTGCAAATGCGGCAAGCGCATCACCAAATCCACCGATGCCTCAGTGACCGGGTACCGTGGTGGTTTTGACTGTGCCGGATGCCCTTATCGGATGCCGTACGGTAATTATGAGTGGGACGAGAGCCGCCGCGAAATGGTGACCAATGTAAAGGGCTTTGAGTGCCGGGCAAGCAAGACTCTGGCCTATGGCTCCCGCCTGACCGGCAACCTCAGCGGCCGCACGACTCTGACCGTTTACAGTCTGGATTTTGATTTTTTTGAGGAGATCTGTCGCTGGATCCGGGAGACCTACCCGGACCAGGAACTCTTTTCCGTGTTCGACCGGCGGAAGGTCCGCGGTACCGACTACGCTGATTGTGGCCTGCTCCGAATGAGCGTATCCTGCACCCAGAACAAGAAAGGAGAAGCCGCGAAGATGGAGCTGGCAAAACGCTTTTTTGACCCCGAGACCCGCCGGCGGTTGGATATGACCCCGGAGGAGGAGAAGGCGAAGATCCTCCGGAACATCGCCGCCGGCAGAGAGAGCATCACCGGCAGCGATGAGGCGCCCGAGATTTTGGCGGAGTGCAGTGAGCCGGAACCTGAGGAAGCCACTGCGTTGACCCCTGTCCCGTCCGATGCCGACACCGCAGTTGTGGCGGACGCTCAGATCTCGTTTGACTACTCGGGCCTGACGGAAAAGACCGTGGCCACCCTCCATGTGGCCGAAAGGATGATCCGGGATGCCCGGAAAGATTACATCCTGCAGGTGGCCGACGCCGTGGGGATGGCACATGATGAGCTCGTCCACAATGTGGACAAGCACAACAACCAGTACAGCGAGGACACCTTCCGCGCTTGGTGCGCCTCTGTCGGTCTCAGCAAAACCACCGCTTACAAACTCCTGCAGGTCAGCGATCTGTTTGAGGAGAGCACCCCCAGCGAGCAGAAAATGCTGGAACAGGCCAGCCCGTCCCTGCTGTACGCCGCTGCCAGGCCTTCCGCCCCCGCCGAGCTGGTGCAGGCGGTCAAGGACGGCGACATCACCACCCACAAGCAGTACAAGGAACTGGAATCCCGCCTCAAGGCAGAGCAGGCCCGCGCCGACTCCCTCA
>JAFUQL010000279.1 GCA_017472375.1 Oscillospiraceae bacterium
GGGCTTCATGGACCCGGTGGACCTGTACACCGTGCTGGGCAACGCGCTGGACAACGCCATCGAGAGCGTGCAGGCCCAGACCGACCCGGAAAAGCGAATGATTGACGTGCTGGTCTGCACCGAGAAGGCCTTTCTGGTGATGCAGGTGGTGAACCCGCTGGCCTAGCCGCTGACCTTTGTCAACGGCCTGCCGGTGAGCACCAAGCCCCGGGACGGCTACCATGGTTTCGGTCTGAAGAGCGTCCGCCACACGGTGGAAAAGTATGGCGGCCATGTGAACCTGCGGGCTGAGGGAGGGCGATTCTCCCTGCGGGTGCTCATCCCGCTGCAGGACAAATAATGCAATTGTGTGCGCCCCGCCTGCCCGGCGGGGCGCTTTTTTGCTGCCACTTAGCAAAAAAATTTGACCACTTATAACGGCTGTGTTTACAAATTGTTAAATAGTTGTATAATTTTAATATAAATTGCTGCCCGTCTGCGCCGCAAGATGTGCGCTCTGCACAGAGTGGCCCGGCGGGAGATTTGTGGCAGCGACCCTACACAGAGGGAGTGAGAAAACAGGCATGAGAACAGACATCAAGCTGATGCAGGGCTGGCGGTTCACCGGGCCGGACGGCACCGAGTGCACCCTGGACCTGCCCCACACCTGGAACGCTCAGGACGGCCAGGACGGCGGCAACGACTACTGGCGGGGCGAATGCATCTACCGCACCGCCTTTGAAAAGCCCGCCTTTGACGCCGGGACCCAGCGGGTCTATCTGGAGTTCCGCGGCGTGAACGCCTCCGCCAGGGTGACCCTGAACGGCGAGGCGGTGATGACCCACGACGGCGGTTACTCCACCTTCCGGGCGGATGTGACCGACCTGCTGGCCGCCGACAATGCACTGGAAGTGGCTGTGGACAACTCGGTCAACCGCCGGGTGTACCCCCAGAAGGCCGACTTCACCTTCTATGGCGGCATCTACCGGGACGTGCTGCTCCGGGTGGTGCCCAAGGACCACTTTGAGCTGGACTACTGCGGCGGCGAGGGCCTGAAGGTGACCCCTGCCCCCGAGGGCGCCGACGGCCGGGTGCAGGTGGAGACCTTCCACCGGGTGGCCGGTGCGCAGGTAAAGGTGCAGCTGCTGGCCGCAGACGGTTCTGTGGCCGCCGAGGGCGAGGGCACCGACGTGGCCCTCACCATCCCGAACGTCCACCTGTGGGACGGCGTGAAGGATCCCTACCTCTACACCGCCAAGGCGCAGCTGGTGCGGGACGGCGCGGTGCTGGACGAGGTGAGCACCCGGTTCGGTGTGCGCAGCTTCTCCTTTGATGCGGACAAGGGTTTCTTCCTGAACGGACGCAGCTACCCCCTGCGGGGCGTCAGCCGCCATCAGGACTGGAAGGGCATCGGCAACGCCATCACCAAAGAGCACCACGACACCGACATGGCCCTCATCCGGGAGATGGGCGCCAACACCATCCGCCTGGCCCACTACCAGCACGACCAGTACTTCTACGACCTGTGCGACGAGTACGGTATGGTGGTCTGGGCAGAGATCCCCTATATTTCCGAGCATATGCCCGAGGGAAAGGAGAACACTCTGGAACAGATGAAGGAGCTCATCGTCCAGAACTACAACCATCCCTGCATCGTCACCTGGGGCCTGTCCAACGAGATCACCATCTCCACCAAGGACACCCAGGATATGCTGAACAACCATGCGGCACTGAACGATCTGGTCCACGAGATGGATCCCACCCGCCCCACCACCCTGGCCTGCTACGCCATGTGCAACCCCTTCTGGAAGGTGGTGCACGTCTCGGACATCGTGGCCTACAACCTGTATCTGGGCTGGTATGTGCCGGGGCTGAAGCTGAACGACCTGTTCCTGGACTTCTTCCACTGGAAGTGGCCCAAGCGGTGCATCGGCTACTCCGAGTACGGTGCCGAGGGCATGCCCAAC
The DNA here is from genome assembly GCA_017472375.1 of Oscillospiraceae bacterium. Lineage (GTDB taxonomy): Bacteria > Bacillota > Clostridia > Oscillospirales > Ruminococcaceae > SFJ001. The sequence continues at coordinate 1,947 of JAFUQL010000279.1, forward strand.
CTGCACTCCTCCGCACCCCGGCGGGGCGACCACACCGAGGAGTATCAGGCGGTGTACCACGAATACATGCTGGAGTGCTTTGAGAAGCGGCCCTTCATGTGGGGCACCTATGTGTGGAATATGTTCGACTTCGCGGCGGACGCCCGCGATCAGGGCGGCGAGCCCGGCATGAACCACAAGGGTCTCATCACCTTCGACCGCAAGACCAAAAAGGACAGCTTCTACCTGTATAAGGCATGGTGGAGCGAGGAGGCCTTTGTGCACATCTGCGGCAGCCGCTATGTGAACCGCCCCGAGAGCATGACCACCGTCAAGGTGTACTCCAACCAGCCCAGGGTCGCCCTGTACGCCGACTGCAAGCTGGTGGGCGAGCAGGAAGGCCGGCATGTGTTCACCTTCCGTATCCCCCTGAACGGCGAGGTGAAGCTGGAAGCCCGCGCCGGCGACTGCACCGACGCCTGCACCCTGCGCCATGCGGACGCTCCCGACC
>JAFUQL010000280.1 GCA_017472375.1 Oscillospiraceae bacterium
GCAAGACCAGCAACGTGCCCATCCTGCTCATCACCGCAAAGAGCGAGGACGGGGATAAGGTGCTGGGGCTGGACGTGGGCGCGGATGACTACATCACCAAGCCCTTCAGCCCGGTGGAGGTGCAGGCGCGGGTGCGCAGCCATCTGCGGCGGTACACCCGGCTGGGCGGCGCCGAGGGAGGCGCGGCGGAGGGCCGCCTGACCGTGGGCGGGGTGGAGCTGGACGACGGCTCCAAGACTGTGACGGTGGACGGCGACCCGGTGAGCCTGACCCCCATCGAGTACAACCTGCTGAAGCTGCTGATGAGCCATCCCGGGCAGGTGTTCAGCTCGGCGGAGATCTACCGCCGGGTGTGGAACGAGACCCCTCTGGGCAGCGAGGGGGCCGTGGCGGTGCACATCCGCCACCTGCGGGAGAAGATCGAAGCAGTTCCCAGCCAGCCCCGCTATTTAAAGGTGGTCTGGGGGCACGGCTACAAAATGGAAGGGGGCAAATGACCATGAAAAAGCGATACGGACTGAAGTCGGCGGCGGCGTTTCTGGCGCTGGTGCTGGTGGGGGTGCAGGTGGGCCTCCGGGTGCTGTGGCTCTGGTCGGCACTGGGCGGCCCGGGGTTTGCCCGGTTTGAGGCCAGCGACCACTATCTCGACGCCCGGCAGGAACTGGTGGAGCAGCTCACCGACGAGGTGAACGAACTGGGCCTTGAGGGCTTCGACCAGACCCTGTGGGACAAGAACAACACGAACCTGCGGTATGAGGTGTTCCTGTACAGCGCCGACCGCTATGCGCAGGAGCGCAACATGGTGCGGCTGGAGAACATGGGGCTGGCCCCGGGGGAGTACCTGACGGTGGCGGACTTCCAGTCCGACGGCAGCTATCGGCTGCTGCGGGCGGCCACCAACCTGCCCGAGGACAAGACCATGACCGACCTCGGGCTGAACGGGTGGGGGATGCAGGGACGGGGCGAGTTTGAGGACAGCACCATCCTGATCCGCTACGGGGTGGAGATGCCCCTTACCGTCGAGGACGCCCTGATGGACGCCCAGCGTGACTACGAAAACGACCGGGTGCGGTTCTACATCGGCCTTGGTGCGGTGGCGGTCCTTGGGGTGTGCTGTGCGGCGGCGCTGGTCGTCCACCTGAAGCAGGCGGGACGACAGGCGGACGGCAGTGTGGCCCTCAATTGGATGGACCGCATCCCGCTGGATGCGCTGGTGCTAGCGGTGCTGGTGCTGCTGCTGTGGCCGGAGCTGACCGGCTATTACTACAGTTTCGGATCGCCGCTTGGGGTGCTGGTGGACTTCCTCTACACCGCGTACAACGTGCTGGATATGCTGGGGTTGACGATGCTGGGGGTGGCGCTTGGCTCCCTCGGTGCGGGGCTGCTGGTGCTGCTGCCCCTGCGCACGCTGGCGGTGCGCGTCCACAGCGGGACGCTCTGGCAGAACACCTTGCTGCGGCGGCTCCGGGATGCCCTGCACCGCGCCGCCGCCGCGCTGCCGCTGATGTGGCGCACCGTCCTGTGGGCGGGCGGCCTGGTGCTGGCGGAGCTGGCCATCATGCTGTATGTGAACAGCTGGGTGGCGTGGCATTTCCCGTTCTTTTTCTACTTCCTGATGTTCCTGCCGGTGCTGGCGCTGGCGGTGGGGCAGATCCGCCAGACCGGGCAGCTTGCGAGCCTGCGCGGGTACGTCCGCGCCCTGGCCGAAGGGCGGCTGACCGAGCGGCCGGATACCCGCGGCCTGCGGGGCGAATATCTGACCCACGCCCGCGATCTGGCGCGGGTGGGCGAGGGGCTGAGCCGTGCTGTGGAGGAGCGCATGAAGAGCGAGCGACTGAAGACCGAACTGATCACCAACGTATCCCATGACCTGAAGACCCCGCTGACCTCCATCGTGAACTATGTGGATCTGCTGCAGAAAGAGCCCCTGGAGCCCCGGGCGGCGGAGTATGTGCAGGTGCTGGCCCGCCAGAGCACCCGGCTGAAGAAGCTCACCGAGGATCTGGTGGAGGCGTCCAAGGCGTCCACCGGAAATCTCCCGGTAAAGAACGTCCCCACCGACGTGGCGGAACTGCTGGGGCAGGCGGCGGCGGAGTACGAACTGCGCCTGACCGAAGCGCAGCTGACCCCGGTGCTCAGTGTGCAGCCGGGCCTGCGGGCTGTACTGGACGGCCGGCTGATGTGGCGGGTGATGGACAACCTGCTGGGCAACGTGTGCAAGTACGCCCTGCCCGGCACCCGGGTCTATCTGGGGGCGCGGCAGTTTGGCGGCGCGGTGGAGATCACCGTGAAAAATGTTTCGGCACAGGCGCTGAACGTCTCCCCCGATGAGCTGATGGAACGGTTCGTGCGCGGGGATGCCAGCCGCAGCACCGAGGGCAGCGGCCTCGGCCTGAGCATCGCAAAAAGTCTTGTGCAGGTGCAGGGCGGCCGGCTGGATCTGACCGTGGACGGCGACCTGTTCAAGGTGTCCATGACCTTTGCGGTGCCCGCGGAACAGCCCGCGCCCGCCCCGCAGGAAATGCCCGCTCCGGCACCCGCCGCGCCCGCCCCGCAGAGCGAGGAAAAAGCGGCAGAAAAAGCTGAGGAAAACGGAGCATTTGCGAGGATGCTGGCCAAAATCAAAGCAAACCGGGCAAAAAACGGGCAGGACGGAAGCAATCCGTAAAAAAGGACGAATAATGGCGTCTCCTGCCAAATCTTTGACAAAATCTATTGACACACAGTTCCCCTTTGCTATAATAACGATATGCGTGGTAGTTTTGGCAGTCAGCGTGTCGAAGCGTGCGGCTGCCCCGCGCATTGGCGTTGTATGTGTCGCTGCAGCTGCGGCCGGGTGTTTGCCGCAGTGTAACAAACCTTTGCGGGGTGACATAATTGGCGCTGACCCATCGTGAGAAGCGGTGGGACAAGGGCCGAGGACGGCGGGGAGGTCCCGTCGCGCTGGCCCTCCGCAAAGGGGGATCTTTAAAATGGATAATAACGTCATCGTATCACTCAAAAACATTGTCGTTGATTTCGACGATCAGATCATCCTGAATGGTCTGTCCCTGGACATCCATGACAAGGAGTTTGTCACCTTCCTGGGCCCCTCCGGCTGCGGCAAGACGACCACCCTCCGTGTCATCGGCGGTTTTGTGGAGCCGAAATCGGGCAATGTTTTTTTTAATGGCCAGGACATCGCCGGCCTGCCGCCCTACAAGCGCCAGGTGAACACGGTGTTCCAGAAGTACGCCCTGTTCCCGCACCTGAACGTGTTCGAGAACGTGGCCTTCGGTCTGCGCCTGAAAAAGACCGAGGAGCGCGAGGTGCGCCGCCGGGTGCTGGAGATGCTGGAGGTGGTGGGCCTGAAGGGCTTTGAGCGCCGCAACATCGCCACCCTGTCCGGCGGTCAGCAGCAGCGCGTGGCCATCGCCCGCGGTCTGGTCAACCAGCCCAAGGTCCTTTTGCTGGACGAGCCTCTGGGTGCGCTGGACCTGAAGCTGCGCAAGGAGATGCAGCTGGAGCTGAAGCGCCTGCAGCGCGAGATGGACATCACCTTCGTGTACGTCACCCACGATCAGGAGGAAGCCCTGACCATGTCCGACACGGTGGTGGTCATGAAGGACGGCCTGATCCAGCAGATCGGCAGCCCCGAGGACATCTACAACGAGCCGGAGAACGCCTTCGTGGCCGAGTTCATCGGCGAGAGCAACATTCTGGACGGCCTGATGCTGCGCGACTTCTGCGTGGAGTTCGCCGGCAACGAGTTCGCCTGCGTGGACAAGGGCTTTGCCCGCAACCAGCTGGTGCAGGTGGTGGTGCGCCCCGAGGACATCAAGGTGGTCTCGCCCATTCAGGGCCAGCTCACCGGCCTTGTACGCGAGGTCATCTTCAAGGGCGTCCACTTCGAGATGCACGTGGAGCAGGGCGGCTTCGAGTGGATCATCCACTCCACCCAGGCCAGCCAGCCCGGCGAGGTCATCGGTATGTGCATCGGGCCGGATGAGATCCACATCATGGCCCGCACGGAGGACTGAGCCATGCTGCAGAAAAAGTCACTGGCAGGCCCCTACCTTGTGTGGATGGTGGCCTTCATCATCGCGCCCCTGCTCATCGTGGGCTACTTTGCCCTCACCGATGCGGCGGGCAATTTCACGCTGGACAACCTGACCACCATCGGCCGCTACAGCACCGTGTTTGCCCGCAGCCTGATTTTGGCGGCCATCGCCACGGTCATCTGCCTGGTGCTGGCCTTCCCGGTGGGCTACTTCCTGTCCCGCCTGCGCGCGTCCAAGCAGCACATCATGCAGATGCTGGTGATGCTGCCCATGTGGATGAACTTCCTGCTGCGCACCTACGCGTGGATGAGCCTTCTGGAAAAGAACGGCATCATCAACCGGGTGCTGGGCCTCATCGGCCTGGGCCCCTTTGACATGATCAACACCTCCGGCGCGGTGGTGCTGGGCATGGTGTACAACTACCTGCCCTATATGATCCTGCCCCTGTACACCGCCATGACCAAGATCGATCACAGCATCATCGAGGCGGCGCAGGACCTGGGCGCGGGCATGGGCAAGATCGTCACCCGTGTGCTGATCCCCATGTCGGTGCCCGGCATTGCCACCGGCATCACTATGGTGTTCGTGCCGGCGGTGTCCACCTTCATCATCAGCCGTATGCTGGGCGGCGGCTCCAACCTGCTGATCGGCGACCTGATCGAGCTGCAGTTCCTCGGCAACAGCTACAACTACAATCTGGGCAGTGCCATGAGCCTTGTGCTGATGGTCATCGTCCTGCTGTGCATGAGCTTTACCACCGACTTCGGTGAAGAGGGCGTGGAGGGCGTTGTGTAATGAAAAAGAAACATTGGCGCGCCCTGCAGCGGGCGTATCTCGTGATGCTGTTCTCCTTTCTGTATCTGCCCATCGCCGTGATGGCGGTGTTCAGCTTCAATGAGAGCAAGAGCCGCTCGGTGTTCACCGGCTTCACGCTGGACTGGTATAAGAGCCTGTTCAGCAACAGCATGATCCTGGATGCGCTGGCCCTCAGCCTGGTCATCGCTGTGATCTCGGCGGTCATCTCCACCGTGCTGGGCACCATGGCGGCCATCGGCATCAGCAGCATGGACCGCAGAAGCCGGCTGATCATCAGCAACCTGAGCTATGTGCCCATCGTCAACCCGGAGATCATCACCGGCGTGTCCCTGATGCTGCTGTTCGTGGCCTATCAGAGCTTCGCCGCGTGGGCCAACAGCGAGATGGGCTCCGCTGTGCTGCCCGAGGCCATCTTCGGCTGGCCGACCCTTCTCATCGCCCACATCTCCTTCTGCCTGCCCTACGTCATTTTCAACGTCAGCCCCAAGCTGCGGCAGATGGACGTGCGCCTGTACGAGGCGGCGCTGGATCTGGGCTGCACCCCCAAGCAGGCTTTCTTCAAGGTGGTCCTGCCCGAGCTGATGCCGGCCATCCTGTCGGCGTTCCTCATCTGCATCACCTATTCCATCGATGATTTCATCATCTCCTACTTCACCTGCGGCACCCTGCAGACCTTGCCCATCGCCATCTACAGCATGACCCGCAAAAAGGTCAGCCCGGAGATCAACGCCCTGTCCACCATCATGTTCCTGGCGATCCTGGCCATCATCCTGATCACCAACTTCATGGACAGCCGGCAGTACCACAAGGATCAGCAGAAGCACTGAGAAAGGGAAGCAAAAGATGAAAAAACGTTTGATCTCGCTGCTTGCGCTGGTGCTGTGTGCGGTGCTGTGCGCCACCTGCGCCTTCGCGGAGGACATGGTCCCGGCGGGCGAGGATCTGATGGTCTCGGCCGACTACGACTGGGAGCGGTTCAAGGGCAAGAACGTGACCCTGTATGTGTACAACTGGGGCTTGTATATCTCCGACGGCTCGGACGACAGCATCAACGTGCTGGAAGGCTTTGATGAGCTGACCGGCATCAAGGTGCACTACACCACCTTCGACACCAACGAGAGCATGTACTCCAAGATCAAGAGCGGCGCAGCCAGCTACGACCTGATCTTCCCCTCCGACTACATGATCGGCAAGATGATCGCCGAGGATATGCTGGCCCCGCTGGACTTCGCCAACATCCCCAACTTTGAGCGGATCGGCAAGGCCTATAAGGGCCTGGAGTACGACCCCGAGGACGCCTACAGCGTGCCCTATATGTGGGGGACCGTGGGCATTGTGTACAACACCACCAAGGTGCAGGAGGCACCCACCAGCAGGCAGGCTCTGTGGGCCCTTGAGAATGCCGGCAACGTGCTGATGTTCAACAACAGCCGCGACGCCTTTGCCATCGCCGCCAAGAAGCTGGGCATGAGCCTGAACCCCTCCAGTCAGGAGGACATCGACATCATCTCCAACGAGCTGAAGGCTCAGAAGAGCGTGGTGCAGGCCTACGTCATGGATGAGATCTTCGACAAGATGGCCGGCGGCGAGGCTGCGCTGGCCCCCTACTACGCCGGTGACGCCCTCATCATGATGGAGGACAACCC
>JAFUQL010000281.1 GCA_017472375.1 Oscillospiraceae bacterium
TCCTGTGTCTGATTTTGGTTGCCTTCTCGGGATGCCAGCTCTACGGCATTTTTTCCGAGTATGCGGTGGGCGAGAATGCCTACGAGAATCTGACCCAGCAGGTGGTTACTGAACCCACCCCTGCGCCTGCTCAGGACGAGAGCGGCGAGGAGCCTGAGCCCTTCGGCCCGCCCCTTGAGATCGATCTGAATACCCTGCGCACCAATGCCCCCGACGCGGTGGGCTGGATCTACTGCGACGGCACCCCCATCAACTACCCCTTCGTGCAGGCGGATGACAACGACTATTACCTGTACCGCCTGCCCGATGGCCGGTCCAACAGCTCCGGCTCCATCTTTATGGATTACCGCAATTCGCCGGATTTCTCGGATCTGAATACCTTCCTGTACGGCCACAATATGAAAAACGGCAGTATGTTCGCCTCGCTGATGGACTATAAGTCCCAGGAGTTTTACGAGGAGCATCCCTATATGTGGGTGTACACCAATCAGGCGGTCTATCAGATGGAGCTGTTGCTGGGCTTTGTGACTGAGGATATTTCGGATGCTTACCGTATGTACGAAACCGAGGAGGAGCTTCACGCATATCTCAACGATGTGGCGCGGAAATCCACCTTCCGAAACGACACGGATCTGAATACGGTGGATCGCATCGTCACCCTGTCCACCTGCTCGTATGAGTACGATTCGGCTCGGTATGTGGTCATCGGCCGCCTCATCCGCTGGTCGGACAATGGCTGAATCAAACAAATAAAACATCCCTGAGTGAGGGGGCGCGGCTTTGCGGCCGAGCCCCCTTACTTTTTGTTTTTGGCGAAAGGATTGACAGGACGCTTCTACAATTGTAGAATAAAGAAAAATACTACAATTGTAGAAGATCGGGGAGGGCAAGCGAAGATGAGCGATGGGTTGAAGCGGCTGCCGGATTCGGAGCTGGAGATCATGAAGGCGCTGTGGGCGGCTGATGAGCCGCTGACCCGCCCTCAGCTGGAGGTGGCTCTGCAGCACAAGCAGTGGGCCAGCACCACCGTGCTGGGGCTTGTGGCGCGGCTGGAGGCGAAGGGGTTCGTGGAGCGCCATAAACAGGGCAGGGGCTACCTGATCCGCGCGGCGGTGAGCGAAGCGGAATACTTACCGGTGGAGAGCCGCAGTGCATTGGAGCGGATGTTTGAAGGCAGTGCGAAGAATCTCATTGCAGCATTGCACCAATGTGATGCGCTGACCCGGCAGGATGTGGAAGAACTGGCCGACTATCTGGCAAAGCTGGAACAGGAGGTGAAGTGAATGACCGAACTGTTTTTGCGTGTGATGGCGACGGGCGTGCCGGTCGGGCTGCTGGCGGGCCTGGTCATGCTGGCGGTTCCAATGCTGGAGAAGCGTTACCCGGCGCGCTGGCGCTGCCGGGTGTGGATGGCGTTGGCGGGTGTGCTGGTCCTGGCCGTGCTGCCATTGGGTGCGCTGGTGCCGCCGCCGGTCACCCTGACCGTGCCCCCAGAGGCAACGAAGGCCATCTCCTTTGCGCAGGATGTTCCGGAAGAGCCGGCAGCGGAAGAGCAGGAAACTTCGAAGAGCACGGCTCGGGCGGAGGCTGCTGAGTATGGGTTTGCGCTCACCGTTCCTGGCACCGGCACATTTCCTGCTCAGAACACGGAAAAGGTCTCGGTGAACACGCCGATGCTCCGCCCCACGCCCCTGCAGCTGGCAGCAGCCCTGTGGCTTGCGGGCGCAGTGGGCAGCGGCCTGTGGCAGTTGGCGGCGTGGTGGAGCTGGAAACGCCGGGTCTGGCGCTGGCTGGCCCCTGTGGACGATGAGCTGAGGACACTTGTGCAGCAGGCGGCCTCTGAGCATAATGTGTCGGCGCCCCGCGCATTGTGCGGGCCTCAGGTGACCAGCCCCATGCTGGTGGGGGTGCTGCGGCCGGTGCTGCTTCTGCCGAGAGACTTGCCGCCGCAGGAGCAGCTGTTGATGGTCCTGCGCCATGAGATGACCCATCTGCGCCGGGGTGATCTGTGGACCAAGCTGCTTCTGATGACGGCCCGCACGCTGCACTGGTATCACCCGCTGGTATGGGCCATGGTGCGCCGTGCCCAAAAGGACATCGAGCTGGCCTGTGACGAACAGGTGACCGGTGGAAAACCCATGGCATGGCGGAGCCGGTACTGTCAGGCCCTGCTGGGGGCGGTGCATGCAGCCGGTACTGCTGCCCCGCCATTGAGTACACAGTTTGCGATCGGAAAGGAGGAGCTTATGAACCGTTTCGCCCATGTGATGAAGGGCTGGCCCGCCCGCCGGGGTTTGCCTGCTCTGTTTGCGCTGATGCTGACGGCACTTTTGTGCTGCTGCGGTGTTGGGCTGACGGCCGGCAGCGAGGCTGCCCCCACCCCCACGCCCACACCGCCTCAGCGGGATTATGGGCCTTATCCCATTGCAAACTGGGATATGCGCCTGTCAGTGGTGCGCACCTCCGAAGCTGCCCCGGATGCAGCAATGACCCCGGAGCAGATGCACATTCGCGTGGTCAACGACAGTGAGGTGGTCTGGGAAGGGGATGGGAACAGCCAGGTGAGGGTCCTGCGCAACTGGCAGGATGGCAGCCCGGATCTGTTCTATGTGACCGAGACCCGATATACGGAGACCGGCCCCCAGACCCTGTTTGAACTCTACGACACGGACGGCAGCCTGCTGATGGGACTGCAGGGGGCTGCGCCTCAGCTGGTCACCGGGCGGAAGGTGATGCTCATGCGCTATGAAGGCGTGGATGAGAGCGTGACCGGAGATTGCTTCCTGGACGTGGACACCGGCGAGGTGAGCCACACCGGCCTGAAAGGGGTGTGGGAATTTGCCGATTGGCGCTACCTGATCTACGACGACCGCACCGAACTGGTGGATGCGGAATTGAACGTTCTGCAGAGCTATCCGGATGTGGACTATGTGGAGAGCGAGACCAGGATCCATCTGGAGACCTACGCGCAGCAGCTGATGGAGCGGAAGTGGAACGGTACCTATACGGTGAAAATGGCGGACGCTGCTGATATGGAGGCTGGTGTGCTGCTCTGCGATGCAGAGGGGGTCCCGGTGTGCGACCTGCCCTTGATGCGGGTGCTGAATGACGGATATGCGCTGTTTTACGAGGTCAAGGGTGATGAGGATCGGTTCCGCTTGCTGAATGTATACACCGGCGAGGTGACGGAGACCGACGGCACCCGGCGTTATTCCTACTTCAGCGACACGGTGAAGCTCTATCAGGACGATGCGCTGGTCTGGGGCGAGTGGTACCTGGAATGCCCCACCGGCGTCTACAGTGCGGCCCGTGTGGGTCGTGTGGGCGATGGCTTCTGGTATATGGAGTGGCCCGCGGAGAACGGCGGTGAACCCTCAGCGGCGGACTACGTCGGCACTCTGCACGTCCTGAACGCACAGGGGGTGGAAGTGTTCTGCGGGGAGCAGGCGGAGATGTATATGTCTGACTTCGGCACCGGGGAACCGCCGACCTATCTGCACTACCGGCGTGTGCTGGCCGAAAACGAATACAAGGACTATCTGGTGGATGAGCATGGCGCGGCCGTCGGCTTCGGCGGTGTCATCCGCACCTGCGATGCGCTGGCCGATGAGGGGCGCTTCATCGCGCAGGAGGGCGCCGGTGGGCGGTATCGTCTGTGCAGTGCGGCGGGCGAGATCCTGCTGGAAGCGGACGACATGGTCTACGACGCACAGAGCGGTGCGCTGGTATGCCTGGACGGCGATACGCTGGGCCTGCGCAGTTCGGACGGCGTGTGGCTGTGGAAAATCGACGCGGGCGCCACAACGGCTTTGATGGATCAGGGGGTCTGAGCCTTCAAACCATAAGAGAAAACGGCCCCGGCGGGCGAGGGATACCCTCTGCCCGCCGGGGCTTTCCGGTTGTATATGGCACGGATATTTCGCGGAAACAGGCACATTCTCCGTTTACGCAGGGGAAAAGCTCCGCTATAATGATAGGCAGAGAGGGGATGAAGGAATGAATGGGAAGAAGCGGAGCCTTGTTCTGTGGCAGGCGGTCTGCCTGTGTGTCCTGGCGGTGCTTGCGGCGGCGCTGTTGCTGCTGCCGCCCCTTTGGCAGGCGGACTTTGCACCCGTGGGCAGCCTCTCTGATTTAAGTGAAGCAGCAAAGATCGATCTGAATTCGGCGGATTTTGAAACACTATGCAGTTTGCCCGGCGTAGGTGAGAAGCGAGCAGCGGCCATTTTGCTGGATCGCACGGTCAATGGATATTACA
>JAFUQL010000282.1 GCA_017472375.1 Oscillospiraceae bacterium
GCAATGCTGACCCGCTGGCGCTGACCGCCAGAGAGTTCCGCCGGTTTTGCCGTCAGCACTTCTTCCGGCAGCTCCACCCGGGCAAGCATGTCCCGCACACGGCGCTTGCGCTCGGCGGCGTCGTACTTGCCGTAGATGCGCAGGGGCTCCTCCAGGATCCAGCCCACCGTGTAGGCGGGGTTCAGGCTGCTGTAGGGGTCCTGAAAGACCATCTGGGGGCGGCGGGTGTAGTGCACCACCTCACCCTCGTCGGGCTTGACCATGCCGAGAATGGTGCGCGCCAGTGTGGATTTTCCGGTGCCGGATTCGCCCACCAGGCCCAGGATCTCACCCCGGTGCACCTGAAAACTCACGTCGTGCAGGACTTCCTGATACTCGCCCTTGAACAGCAGCCCGCCGGTGTGGTAGCCGCTGGTGACGTGCTTCAGTTCCAGAACCAGTTCGTCGGTCATTGGGCACCTCCTTTGGGCTGGGGGCGGGTGGGGATGGCCGCGATGAGCCGCTTGGTGTACTCCTCGCGGGGGTGCAGCATCACCTCGTCGGTGAGGCCCTCCTCCACCAGAACGCCCCGCTGCATCACGGCAACGCGGGTGCAGAGCTTCTGCACCACTTTCAGGTTGTGGCTGATGAACAGCATGGACATGCCGTACTCCCGGTTCAGCTTCTTCAGCAGCTCCAGGATCTGCGCCTGAATGGTCACATCCAGCGCGGTGGTGGGCTCGTCCAGCAGCAGCAGGCCCGGGCGGGTGATGATGGCCGCCGCGATCATGGCGCGCTGCAGCATGCCGCCGCTCAGCTCGTGGGGGTACTTCTCGTACACGGCCTCGGGGTCGGGCAGCTCCACATCCGCCAGCGCGGCGATGGCACGGGCGCGGCGCTCGGCCTTGCTCAGCTGCTTTTCGTGGATGTAGAGGGCCTCCTCCACCTGTTTGCCGATCTTCATCAGCGGGTTCATGGCGCTCATGGGCTCCTGGAACACCACGCCGATCTCCTTGCCCTGCTGGCGGCGCATCACCGAGCGATCCACCTGCAGCATGCCGGTGCCGTTCAGCAGGATGCGCCCCGAGTAGGTACACTGCTTGCGGGGCAGCAGGCCAGCCACGCTCATGGCGGTGACCGACTTGCCCGAACCGGACTCGCCCACCAGGCCCAGGATCTCGCCGTCGTGGATGGTCAGGGACACGCCCGCCACGGCCTCCCGGTCACGGTTGTGGAATTTCACATGAAGGTCCTGAATTTCCAGCATCTCAGCCCACCCCCTTGTTCTGCTGCTGCAGGCCCTCGCCGATGAGGCCCACGCCGAAGATCAGCAGCACGATGGTCAGGCCGGTGCAGACCGCATACCACGGGGCTGCGTCCAGCATGCCCTGGGATTCGCTCAGCATATAGCCCAGCGAGGCGTCCGGCGGTTTGACGCCGATGCCCAGAAAGCTCATGCTGGCCTCGGCCAGCACCGCATTGTTGAAGCCGATGGTGAGCGCCGGCAGCAGCACCTGCAGGGTGTTGGGCAGGATGTGCACGAACACGATGCGGGGCCAGGAGGCGCCCATCAGCCGCACGCTCTTGACGTAGTTGGTGTCCCGCAGAGCCGCGAAGGCGGTGCGGGAGACCCGGGCGAAGCTGGGCACAAACACGATGCCCAGCGCCAGAATGACGTTGTATTTGCCGCTGCCCAGAATGCCGATGATGACCAGGGCCAGCAGCACGCTGGGGAAGGAGTTCAGCGCGTCGGTGAGGCGCATGAGCACCCGGTCCACCACGCCGCCGAAGTAGCCGGTGAGGGCGCCCAGCAGGATGCCGATGCCGCCGCCCATGACCACAGTGGCCGCTGCGATGGTGAAGGTGGTGCCCGCGCCGTTCAGCACGCGGCTGAAGATGTCGCGGCCGAAGTTGTCGGTGCCCATCAGATGGGCGGCGCTGGGGCCCTGGAATTTCTCCGAGCCGGACATGGCGGTGGGGTCATAGGGCGTCCAGAAGAAGCCCAGCAGGATCAGCGCCAGCATAAAGGCGGTGATGATGAGACCGGCCCTGAGAAAGCCGTTCATGCGTTGTTTTTTCATCATTCGTCACCTCCGAGGCTCAGGCGCGGGTCGATGCGCTGGTTCACCAGATCGGCGATGGTGCCCATTAGCACCACCCAGAAGGCGAACAGCACCACGATGACCTGCACCACCGGGTAGTCCCGGTTGGCGATGGATGCCACCAGCAGGCGGCCCAGACCGGGGATGGCAAACAC
>JAFUQL010000283.1 GCA_017472375.1 Oscillospiraceae bacterium
ACCCGGTCGACTCCTCTGAAATGGCCTTTAAGACGGCTGCCCGCCTGGCCTTCCAGCAGCTGACCACCGCCAACCCCATCCTGCTCGAGCCGATCTACCACGTGGAAGTTCTGGTTCCCGACGAGTACATGGGCGACATCATTGGCGACCTGAACAAGCGCCGCGGCCGCATCCTGGGCATGGATCAGGTGGATGGCCTGCAGTGCGTCACCGCCGAGGCGCCTCAGGGCGAAATGTTCAAGTACGCGACCGACCTGCGCTCCATGACTCAGGCCCGCGGCTCCTTCACCATGCGTTTTGAGCGCTACGAGGAAGTGCCCGCCGCCGATGCCAAGAAGATCATTGAGAACACCAAGCGCGAAGAGGAAGAAGAAGAATAACATCGTCTCTACTCCCCTAAAGAGCCCCGACAGTTCATCTGGACTGTCGGGGCTCTCTTCACCTGGCAGGGCCGGGAGCCACTGGCTACCACCAGGCTGTCCCCAAATGGGAGACCATAGATCAGAGTCTCCTATTTGGGTTGTGACATCACAACGTGCCTCGTTACGTCTCACAAAGGGTTACAGACCACATAGGTTATGTCAGGCGGTAGCAAGCGCCGCCGGGCACTGCCCGGCGGCGCAGAAACGTGTTCTATCACGCGGCAGCATGTGGCTCCGGGCACTGCCCGGCCGACAGAACACGAACCCCGAAGCCCTCTATTGGAGCCTCGGGATTCGTGCGTTCTATGCGCAGTTCACTGTGCGAAATTTTTCCTCACCTACTATGCTGCCACACACATCAGGATCAGCCGACACTGTCCTCCGGGACAAAGAGCATGGTCTGGCCCTTTTCGGCATGGTAGCACAGATCCCCCTTCACCGTGACATAGGTCCGGCCGCTGAACAGCTCACGATATACGCCATCCCGCTTCATGTGCAGCACGCACTCCTCGGTTAGCGTGGTATAGGCCGCCACAAACTGCGAACAGATGGCGGTACCGCTGCCCTGATCGCTGTAAATGTGCACCCCGGCACGGCGCGCCAGATCGCACCAGAACTGCCAGGGCAGCGGGCTTGCGCCGCAGTAGACCGAATGGCCCTTCACGGCAATGCAGGCTTCTCCGCTTTCGTAGCGGGCCAATATCTCGGCCTGCTCATCCGCAACGGCGAACATGGGCTTGATGGCGCTGGTGAAGCCGAACTTCACGCCCTGATAGTCGGCCCTGATCGGCTGAGAGGAGTCGATTTCGGTCAGCCTGATGCCGCACAGCTGCTCGGTGTTGGCGATGTCGAAGCTGTCCCCCCGTGCCATGCCGGTACCATGGATGAACACTGTGTACTTGTCAGCCAGTTTCTCCTGAATATAGGTGCGGGTTTCCTCGCTCATCAGATAGGCATTCAGGAATACAAACATCTTGTAGCGGCTGACGTCCAGCTTCTTGAGATCGCTCAGATTGTAGTATTCAAACGGCGCACCACAGCGCAGCAGCGCATTGATGTTCTTTCGTCCCAGGTCGGTGCAGAGCCTGGTGTTCTCCTTGGTGCAGTTGAAGGAATACGGATCGACGAACACCGCGATTTCCGAGTTGGACTGGCGCGGCGAGGCGGCCAACTGCTTATAGATGTCCACCTCCAGCTTGAGTTCTTCCTCGTACTCGGGCGAACTGTAATAGCCGCCGAAGAAGTCGAACCACCAGAAGGCCGACTGTTTCTGCATCACGTTGCACAGCTCCCGGCGGAATACCTCGCGCCACTCCTCGAAGCTGCCATAGCAATCGCGCAGCATGGCGCCGTTTTCCAGGGGGAAGCGGGCCAGGTGAGTTCGGTGGTCGTTTTCATGCAGGTATAGCTTTCCGCAGGCCGCGATGGAGTCCACCGCATACTGATAGGAGCTTACGCCGGTCAGGAAGCGATTGTCCCGGTAGGCCGCGGGAGAATAGAGCATGTCGATATCCGGGCTGTTCCAGGCCTTCTCATAGCCGTTGGTGTTCCAGTAAACCTGCAAATCCAAATCCACATAGCCGTAAAACAGACCCAGCAGCTTTTTGTGCTGCAGCACCTTCTGGACCTCTTTTGCGTAGAAACACACCAGATCGGCGGTGGATTCGCAGCACAGCTTCAGGTACTTGAAGTCATTGCTGTCCGGGCAGCGTAGGCTGCAATCCCCTGCCTCCATCGACTCAATGGTGGGCACCGGCGCGGTCGGATCGCCAATCAGCTTGCGATAAGCCTGTATGTTGAGCGAACCCTCGCGGTCATAGGCGGTATCATACAGCGAGTGGTCAAACCACTCGTTGGACAGACCGGCGGCAATGCTGTAGGCATAAATGCGGTCGCCGTACTTGGACTCGGCATACTCGATGAAGGCCTTAATGTAGCGAGCGGTGGCCTGTTTCCACTCCTCGCACAGCGCCATTTCCGTAACATGACGGTAGCTGTTGAAGGGCAGATCCGGATGCTTTTCGCGCCACCACTCGGGCTCGTCCAGGTGCAGCATGACGTTGTAATAGGCGTCTGGCGCAAACAGCTGAAACATCTCAAACTGGTTGTCAAAGGCGGTAAAGTCGTATTCGTCCTCGCCCTTCCACACGCCGCCAAACAGCGAATAGGGATTGCCGTTGGTGCAGGGCAGACCGGAGACCAGCATTTGGCACAGCCGAACGCCGGTGCGACTGATCAGCGCCAGGTTGTCCGGTTTGGGACGGAAGGAACGAAATGCTGCTGGCTCGATCAACTCGCCATTCACGTCGATAAAGGGCACACCATCCTTGTATACGATTTTTGATACGATATTGGTCATCAAATCACCTCTCAGAACGATTTCGTTGTATACAGCATACCAAAGGACAGGTAAAATGTAAAGAAACAAATCATGACCACCCGTTGAACGGGTGGTTTGACCTAGCCCTATAAGGGCTTATCTCCTGTGGTCGCCCTCTTAAGAGGGCATCGAGAGTATTGTCAATCACACTCTTCGCTTCGCAAA
>JAFUQL010000284.1 GCA_017472375.1 Oscillospiraceae bacterium
AGAAACCCCGTCCCCGGCGAAGGCCAGTGCCCTGCCGGACGGGGTTTTGTCGGCCAAATTCCGGCTGAAACGCCGTTTGATACAACGAACAAACGATAAAAAGTCTCGATTTGGGAAAGTGCTCCTGATGGAGACAATGTGGCAAATTGCAGTTTGCGGCTTTTGCGGTGGCCTTTTAATAAGGATCAAAGAAGCCGCAGCCGTGCCAGCTCCCCCCCCATAAATGGGGGCAGCCTTTCCCGCAGCGGTAAAGCCTTCCCCCTCCGGGGGAAGGTGGCCGAGCGAAGCGAGGCCGGATGAGGGAAGTGACTGCAATCTTACTTTAGGCCCTGCATCCCGTCCCTCATCAGTCGCCTGGCGGCGACAGCTTCCCCCGGAGGGGGAAGCCGTTGGGTTGCCGCAGCGGTGTTGCCGCGGCATATCCCTCATCGACAAACCCAAATTTATCGCAGCAAACACACAAAAATCAAGAGCCAAACTATGGGCGGACCGAACTGCCCTCATGTGCGCGGAGGCGCGAAGGATCTATGACCAAGAAACAGAAGAAAATGCGCAAACGCATCCTCATTGCGCTGGGGCTGTTCATTCTGGTGAACCTGCTGCCCCTTGAGGGGGTACTGAAACTGGCAGCCTTTCTGGTGCCCTACGCCATCATCGGCCACGATGTGCTGCGGGGCGCGGTGAACGGCATCCGCAACGGACAGGTGTTCGACGAGCGGTTCCTGATGGCCATTGCCACGGTGGGCGCGCTGATCCTGGGCGAGTACAGCGAGGCGGTCGCCGTTATGCTGTTCTATCAGGTGGGCGAGCTGTTCCAGAGCTACGCGGTGGGCAAGAGCCGCCAGAGCATCGCCAGCCTGATGGACATCCGCCCGGATTACGCCAATGTGATGCGGGACGGAACGCTGGAGCAGGTGGACCCGGACGAGGTGGCCGTGGGGGACGAGATCGTCATCCAGCCCGGCGAGCGGGTGCCGCTGGACGGCGTAGTGGTGGAGGGGCGCACCAGCCTGGACACCGCTGCCCTCACCGGTGAGAGCCTGCCCCGCGCGGTGGAGACCGGCGACGAGGTCATCAGCGGCTGTGTAAACCTGGACGGCCTTGTGACCGTGCGGGTCACCAAGCCTTACGGGCAGTCCACCGTGGCGAAGATCCTCGATCTGGTGGAGAATTCCAGCGCCAAGAAGGCCCGCGCCGAGAACTTCATCACCAAATTTGCCCGGTGGTACACCCCCGCCGTGTGCGCGCTGGCGCTGGTGCTGGCGGTGCTGCCGCCGCTGGTGCTGGGCGGCGGCTGGTCCATGTGGATCTACCGTGCACTGAACTTCCTGGTGGTCAGCTGCCCCTGTGCGCTGGTCATCAGCATCCCGCTGAGCTTCTTCGGCGGCATCGGCGGGGCCTCCCGTCAGGGCATCCTGGTCAAGGGCGGCAACTATCTGGAGGCGCTGGCCGATGCTGAGATCGTGGTCATGGACAAGACCGGCACCCTTACTGAGGGGCGGTTCACGGTGGCTCAGGTGCAGGCGGCGGGCGCTCTGCAGCCGGCGGAGATGCTGGAGCTGGCCGCACTGGCCGAGCAGCACTCCAGCCACCCGGTGGCCCGCTCCATCTGTGAGGCGGCCGAACAGCAGGGCCGTCCCGACCCTGCCCGGGTGGGCGAGGTGCAGGAGCTGGCGGGCCTCGGTGTGCGGGCCGTAGTGGATGGACGCACTGTGGCAGTGGGCAATGGCCGCCTGATGGAGCATGAGAATGTGCGCTGGACGGCGGATGAACACGGCGGCACCGTGGTGTATATGGCGGTAGATGGCAACTTTGCCGGCGCGATCCGGGTGGAGGATTCCCCGAAAGCCAATGCGCAGGAGGCGCTGCGGGGTCTGAAGCAGGCCGGTGTACAGCGTCTGGTGATGCTGACCGGTGACGCCCCTGCGGCGGCACAGGCGGTGGCCGGCAAGCTGGGCATCGATGAAGTGCATGCCGGCCTGCTGCCCGCCGACAAGGTGGAGCAGGTGGAGCGCCTGCTGGCCGGGAAGAAGCCCCACCGCACGCTGGTGTTCGTGGGCGACGGCATCAACGATGCACCGGTGCTGAGCCGCGCCGACGTGGGCGTGGCCATGGGCGCCATGGGCAGCGACGCGGCCATCGAAGCGGCAGACATCGTGCTGATGGATGACAACCTGAACAAGCTGGCGGCGGCCATCCGCATCGCCCGGCAGACCCTGCGGGTGGTGAACCAGAACATCGTGTTTGCGCTGGGTGTGAAGGGCCTGGTGCTGGCGCTGTGTGCGCTGGGTGTCGTTGGTATGTGGGCGGCGGTGTTTGCCGATGTGGGCGTGGCGGTCATCGCCATCCTGAACGCCAGCCGTATGCTGAATTATCGGGGGTAATACCATGAAAAAAGACGACTATCGCAAGCTGTACGGTATGGCCATCATCTGTGTGATCTTCTTCTTCCTGAGCTGCTTCGGCGGCTGGGTGGAGCTGAGCACGGCGGAAACCGCCATCATGCCCTTCTGGCAGCTGGTGGTGATGCGGGCGATCCAGCTTCTGCTGCCCGCCGCCGCCTTCTATGGTCTGGGTCAGTGGATCCGCCGCAAGGGGCTGTAAGCTGCGTACATAAAAACAAAGGCCGGTACCCGAGGGTACCGGCCTTTTTGTGTACAGATATGAAGCGATCACTTTTTGCGCTTTTTGTTTTTGCGGGCCTCCTTGCGGGCGGCTTCGTCGGCAGCCTGCTGCTGTCTGCGGTAATACTTGGCCAGAAAATAGAAGCTGCAGGCAGCGAAGATGAAGATAAATGCCCGCTCGCTGTTTCCGTCCAGCGCGTAGACCACCGCGATGATGGCGTGAACCACCGTGAGCAGCATGAAAATGGTGAAATGGGAAAACTTTTTCATGGTGTTGCGTCCTTTCCTGTGGGTCAGCCCAGGACCTTCAACGGGCTGTTGGCGGTCCAGACGGTACCGTCCAGCAGGCGGGTGAGGGCCAGTGTGCCGCCGGCGTTCACCCGGGCGGGGTCAAGGGCAAAGAAGTCGCTCTCTTTCAGGGCGGCGGGGTCGGCGTCGGCGGCGTAGCCCACCACGCACACCCAGTGCCCATAGACCGCCGAGGTGGAGATGTGCGGCCAGTTCACCTGGGTCCAGCCACCCGCGCCGTCGGCGTGGTACTCGTGGGTGGTGGTGCGGTCGCTGTGCTTGCTCACGCCCTCCACATGGGTATTCTGCAGGTGAACGATCACCGGGTGGCCGGCGTTCAGCTCGCTGTACAGCTTGTCCAGGCAGTCGGTCAGCCCACCGTTCCAGGCGGAAAACCCGCCCGCCGACCAGATGGCGCCCACGCTGCCCCACATCCCCGCGCCGGAGCAGATGCTGCCGTCGGTGATGGTGCGGGCGTAGCGCATGGCATACAGGCTGCACTGACCCGGCGCCTGGTTGCCGATGGCCAGAATGTCCTCGTAGTTGAAGGGCAGCAGGCGGATGCCGCCGGTGAGCACGGTAGCGGGCTGTTCCACCGTGACCGTGCAAACCGCGCTCGCCCCGTGCAGGGTCACAGTGACGGTGGCGGTGCCGGGAGCGGCGGCGGTGACCAGGCCGTTCCCGTCCACGGTGCAGACGGTCTCATCGCTGCTGGTGTAGGTGGGGGCTTCCACCACCCCATCCGCCCAGCGGGCAGGGGTCACGGCGGTGACGGTGACGGTGGCGCTGTCGCCCGGTCCCAGCGCAAGGGACTCGCTGCTCAGGGTCAGCCCGGTGAGGGGCGGGGCCAGCACCGGGAGGGCGGCCCCAGCGGCAGCCGGGGCAATGGTGAGGGTAGGCGGCATGAATTCGGGCGCCGCATAAACGGGGCACAGCCCGCCTGCGCCCACCGACAGCACCGCAGCCGCCGCAAGACAAAGGCCTGCGCGCAGCAGGCCGGAAGGTTTCTGCATGGGGTCTCCTTCAAAGGCGTATGGCAAAAAACCGTGATAACGCCTTCTTTTTACAAAATTCTCGCTTACCAGTATAACCACTCGGCGCGCTTTTTGCAATGGGGAATAAAAATGCCCCGAAGCGGCATAAGCATGGGGTAACAGCGGCCGGCGGGCCGCACACAAGGGAGGGATTTGTGCGTGTTTGTGCTTACAATGAACAAGGCCGGCCTGAAAAAACTGGGGACGGTGGTACTGTGCGGGGTGGTGCTCACCGGCACGGTGCTTGCGGTGAATCATTATATGGAAACGGATACGGCGGCGGTCTCGGCGGCTGAGAGTGAGAGCACCATCGACACCATTCAGGACATCGCGGCATGGTTCAGCGCCCGCGGGCTGGACATTGACATGACCACCACGGCGGTGGATGAGGTGAAGATCCCCAAAAAGTGGGACGATGACTTCAAGGCATTTGAGGAGGTGGTCCAGCAGAGCGGCAGCGGCCTGAAAAAATACAAGGGCAAGGCGGTGGAAAAGTGGACGGCGGTCGTTCCGGCCCGCAGTGACGGGACCAACACCTGCCAGGCAGTGCTGCTGGTGTACCGCAAAAAGCCGGTGGGCGCGTATCTGCTCACCAAGCCCTCCGGCGAGGTGACCGGGCTGAGCGATGCGGCGGCCACCGCCGCGCCCCTGACCGAAGCGGAGACGGCCAATGCGGAGCTGTTCGGTGAGGGAGCGCAGGAGACCGCAGCCGTGCCCGAAGACGAGGCTGCGCTGGAAACAGCACTGGCTGTGGATGAGGAGCTGTTGGCCTCAGCGGGGGCCGAGCCGGTGGAGTGAGCCGGGGATACGCACACAAAAAACGCCGGTGCAGCACCTGCCCATCTGGGTGGGAGCTGCACCGGCGTGCGTTGTTTTGATCGGTTTAAAGGCCGAGTTCATCCAGCAGACGCTCCCGGTTCAGGCGGGTGTCAATGCTGCGGATGGTGCCGCGCAGGGGCAGCACCTGATTGGGGGATACGCTCAGCTCGTCGATGCCCATGGCCAAAAACAGCTCGGTGAGCTGCTGATCGCCGGCCAGTTCGCCGCAGATGCCGATCCATTTTCCGTATCGGTGGATGGAATCGGCGGCGCGGTGGATCATGCGCAGCACGGCGGGATGATGGGGATCGTAGAAGCGGTCCAATACGCCGGACTGCCGGTCGCAGGCCAGCGTGTACTGGGTCAGATCGTTGGTGCCCACGCTGAAAAAATCGGCGAGCTGTGCCAGCTCCTCGCTCATCATGGCGGCGGCGGGGGTCTCGATCATCACACCCAGCGGCACGTTTTTGTCAAAGGGAATGCCCTCGGCGGCCAGTTCCGCCTGTACCTCGCAGCACAGATCCCGGCACGCTTCGAATTCCCACGGGCTGACGATCATGGGCAGCAGGATGGCCATTCGGCCGCAGGCCGATGCCCGGTACAGGGCCCGAAGCTGCACCCGGAAAAGGTCCGGCCGGGTCAGGCACAGGCGCACCGCCCGCATCCCGAGGGCGGGGTTTTCCTCGGCAGGCAGCTGCAGGTAATCCACCTGTTTGTCTGCGCCGATGTCCAGCGTGCGGATGACCACCAGCTTGCCTTCCATCTGTTCCAGAATGTTTCGGTAAAAGCAGAACTGCTCCTCCTCGGTAGGGCAGGAGGCCGTTTGAAGGTAGAGCAGCTCGCTGCGCAGCAAGCCGATGCCGTTGCCCTCGTTGGCCTTGACCGCGGGCAGATCCTCGGGGCCGCTGATGTTGCAGGCCACCTGCACCATCCTGCCGTCCAGTGTTTCGTTGGGCTTGCCCTTCAGGTCGTGCAGCAGAAGCGCCAGGCGCTGCTGGGTCTCCCGTTTGGCCAGCAGTGCGGCACGGGTGGGCTCATCGGCGTTCAGGAACACCTCGCCGGTCTCGCCGTCCACAAAGACCTCCTGGCCCTCATACTGGGGGTGCAGGATGCCCTCGGCGGCCACCACCGCGGGGATGCCCATGGTGCGGGCCAGAATGGCCGTGTGGCTGGTGATGCTGCCGGCCTCGGTGACAAAGGCGAGGATCTTGGACTTGTCCAGCTGGATGGTCTCGGAGGGGGCCAGGTCGTCGCTGACCAGCACCACCGGGAATTCCAGATCGAGCTGAGCCT
Source organism: Oscillospiraceae bacterium (assembly GCA_017472375.1). Classification (GTDB taxonomy): domain Bacteria; phylum Bacillota; class Clostridia; order Oscillospirales; family Ruminococcaceae; genus SFJ001. The sequence continues at coordinate 6,059 of JAFUQL010000284.1, forward strand.
CCACCCGGCCGGCCAGGATGTTCAGCAGGCGGCGTCCCACGTCCTGCACGTCCGCGGCGCGGGCGCGCATATAGGGATCCTCCATCTCCAGAAAGAACTGCATGAAGTGGCGGGAGGTGGCGTCCACCGCGGCTTCGGCGTTCATGCCGTCCAAACGGATCATCCGCTGGACGGAGTCCTCCAGGTCCAGATCTTCCGCCAGAAGCTGGTGGGTCAGGAACAGGTCGGCAGCCTCCTGCCCGGCCCGCTCCAATGCCCGCTGGGCCAGTGCCTCAAGCTGGGCGCTGGCGCGGGTCTGGGCGGCCTTGAACCGGGCCCACTCGGCGCCGGGATCTTCGGCCACATCCACGGCAATGGGGGCGGGGGCGCGCCGGAACAGATACAGCGGCCCGCAGATCACGCCCGCGGACGCGCCCTGCCCCTGGATCGAGATCATGGAAACGCGCCTCCTTTCCGGTGGAATATCGCACAAAAAACCGCGCAGCCCGGGGCGTTACGCCTCCCGGACGGCGCGGTCAAACAAAACCGTCTGATGGTCACAAAGCTCACAGGATCTCAGGCAGGTAGGCGGCCAGCTCGGCGGCAGCCTTCTCCTCGTCCTCGCCCTCTACGGTAAAGACCAGCTCTTCATTGACCTTGGCGCCCATACCCATCAGGGCCATCAGCTTCAGGGCGTTGGCTGTTCTGCCGTTGGGGGCCTGAACAAGGATGGTACTCTGATAGGCTTTGGCCTTGCGCAGCAAGAAACCGGCGGGGCGAGCGTGCAGGCCGATGGGATCTGTAATGGTATAGGTAAACTGTTTCATAAAGATCGGACCTTTCTTTCCTCAAATGTCGCCCCAAAGGGACAGGTTGCAGCCGAGCAGCTGCAGGATAGTTTATTGATATTGTACAAAATTTTTCTGCACAATTCAACCGGGAATTGGACATTTTTTATTGGGCGACGGTGGTCAGCTCCAGCAGCAGGGCGGCGACGGACTCCAGGTCGCGTACGGCGATGGATTCTTTAACGGTGTGCACATTGGTCATGCCGGTGCCGATCACCAGCGAGCGGATGCCGTGGGCGTGCAGCACATTGGCATCGCTGCCGCCGCCGCTCTCCATGGGCAGAGGCTCAATGCCGACCGTGCGGCAGGCTTCGCAGACCCGGAGAACAAAGGGGTCGTCTTTCCGGTAGCGGTAGGGGCTGTAGGCCCGGATGAGCCCGCCCTCCAGCGAAGCGCCGTACTTTTCGCAGGCGCAGGTCAGGCAGGTCATCATGTGCTGGCCCTGGGTGATGAGCTTCTCGTCGTCCAGGCTGCGGGCTTCGGCCTGGATCTCGCAGCGCTCGGGCACGATGTTGGTGGCTCCGTCCGCCCGGATGGAGCCGATGTTGGCGGTGGTCTCCTCATCGATGCGCAGCAGCCGCATATGGGAGATGGCCTCGGCCATGACCTGAATGGCGCTGACCCCCCGCTCGGGGGCGATGCCGGCGTGGGAGGTGCGCCCCACCACGGCGGCCTTCAGCTTATAGTTGCCCGGCGCGGCGATGGCGATCTCGCCCAGCTCACAGCCGTCCAGCACCAGAGCTTTTTTGGCGGTGATGCGGTCGAGATCCAGTGCGTGAGCGCCGTCCAGCCCCAGCTCCTCACAGACGGTGAACACCATCTGCAGTTCCGGGTGGGGCAGGCTGTTCTCAGTGAGGATACGCAGCACCTCCACGATGGCCGCGATGCCGGATTTGTCATCGCTTGCCAGGATGGTGCTGCCGTCGCTGCGCACCACCCCATCGGCCACCGACGGGTGGATGCCCCGGCCGGGGCTCACTGTGTCCATATGGGCGGCCAGCAGCAGCGGTTCGCCCGCCGCGGTGGCGGGCAGTACCGCATACAGGTTTCCGGTGTCGCTGCCGGTCCGGGCCTGGCTTTCATCAAACCACACCTCGCAGCCTGCGGCGGTCAGATCTGCCGCCAGCTGGGCGGCAAAGGCGGCCTCGTGGCGACTCTCGCTGTCGATCTGTACATATTCCAGAAAGGTATTCAGAAGGCGTTCTGCATGGATCATGGGCGGGCTCCTTTCCTCTGCGGCCTTGACCGCGCTCTTATACTATTATACACTATTTCCAAAGGGACAGCCAGCTTCAAACGCCCTTGCCCTGCACCCCGGTTTCATGGTAGAGTAGTAGCAGAGGAAAAAGCGCATCGCAGCGTGAACGGAACAACAGGAGGATACCATGTATCAGGACAAAAAGATCTGGATCGGCCTTTCCGGTGAGGAGAAGGTCTGCATCCATCCCAAGATGGCCAACCGCCACGGTCTCATCGCCGGCGCGACCGGCACCGGCAAGACCATTACCCTGAAGGTGATGGCCGAGTCCTTCAGCGACTGCGGCGTTCCGGTGTTTCTGGCGGACGTGAAGGGCGATCTGGCCGGCATGTGCCGCCCCGGCGAGGACAGCGCAGATATGCAGGAGCGCATTGAGCGCTTCGGGCTGGCGCAGGCCGGGTTTGAATACCACGCCTACCCCGCCACCTTCTGGGACGTGTATGCGGAGAAGGGCCTGCCCCTGCGCACCACCGTCAGCGAGATGGGCCCGCTGCTGCTGGCCCGCATTATGGATCTGAACGAGATCCAGACCGACATCCTGACCATCGCCTTCCAGATCGCGGACGATCAGGATCTGCTGCTCATCGATACCAAAGACCTGCGGGCGATGATCCAGCACATGGGCGAGAACGCCAAGGAGTACAGCCTGCAGTACGGCAACTTCACCAAGCAGAGCCTGGGCGCCATCACCCGCGCCATCGTGGCACTGGAAGCCGAGGGCGGCGACGAGTTCTTCGGCGAGCCCGCCCTGAACATCGCCGACTGGATGCGCACCGACTGCGACGGCAAGGGCGCCATCCAGATCCTGGACTGCCAGAAGCTCATCAACAACCCCACCATGTACGCCACCTTCCTGCTGTGGATGATGAGCGAGCTGTTCGAGAACCTGCCTGAGGCCGGCGACCGGGAGAAGCCCCGCATGGTGTTCTTCTTTGACGAGGCCCACCTGCTGTTCAAGGGTGCCCCGAAGGTGCTGCTGAGCAAGATCGAGCAGGTGGTGAAGCTGATCCGCTCCAAGGGCGTGGGCATCTACTTCATCACCCAGAACCCCCGCGACATCCCCGACGGTGTGCTGAGCCAGTTGGGCAACAAGGTGCAGCATGCGCTGCGCGCCTACACCCCCGCCGAGCAGAAGGCGGCCAAGGCCGCGGCGCAGTCCTTCCGGGAGAACCCGGAGTTCGACACGCTGGAGGTGCTGACCCAGCTTGGCATCGGCGAGGCGCTGATCTCGGTGCTGGATGAGGAGGGCGTGCCCACGGTGGTCAAGCAGTGCAAGGTGCTGCCGCCCCAGAGCCTGATGGGTCCCATCGACGATCTGCTGCGGGACAGCCTGATCCGGAACGACCTGCTGTATCCCCGCTACGATCAGGACGTGGACCGGGACTCCGCCTATGAGTTCCTGCAGCGCAAGGCGCTGGCCGATGCGCAGGCCGCCGAGGAGGCTGCCGCAGCCGCAGCCGCGGAGAAGCAGCGGCTGAAAGAGGAGGCCGCCGCTGAAAAGCAGCGCCTGAAGGAGGAAGCGGCCGCCGCCCGTGAGGCGGAGCGCGCCGCCAGGAAGCGCAAGGCCGCGGTGGGCCGTGTGGCCAGTACCGCCGCCGGCACCATCGGCCGCGAGGTGGGCAACACCCTGGGCAAGGCCGTGGGCGGCAGCTTTGGCAAGAAGCTGGACGGCAACGTGGGCGCCCAGCTGGGCCGCAGCATCCTTGGCACCCTGTTCAAGCTGTGATCGCCGCTGAAGAATCGAAAATAACGCAAAAACGCCCCCCCGCAGGCACCGGACGACCGGGCCTGCGGGGGGCGTCTGTGTATGGTCAGGGATCCCGCGGCTCCACCTGAAGGTAGGCTTTGAGGAAGTCGATCCGCTCGCCGCCCTCGTTGGCCGAGATCAGATAGCGGGCCAGCAGCGGCCCGGGGCGGTATAGCTCCCGCACCTCGGCCAGCGTGTCCAGCACGTCGCTGGCGTAGCTGTGCTCCACCCGCTCCCGGATGAGGAAGGTCAGCCACTGCCGCCCCGGGGTCTTTTCCCACAGCAGCGGCCCCGGATGCCCGGCGGGCACCAGGATGCCCCGGGCCTCAGTGGTCATGTCCCGGGTGTCGAAGTAGCGCACGTAGCAGGAGGGATCCTGCGCGTAGCGGATCAGCTTTTCCTGTTCCCGGAAATCGAAGGGGGCCACCGCCTCAAAGGGCACCTCCTCCATGCCGAAGCGGCACCGGCTCAGGCGCATCACCTCGTCCAGATGGGCCTGCTGGCGCTCGGTGCGCTCCAGCATCCGGCGGCACTCGGCCAGCCGGTCGGTCAGGTGCCGGTGGGAGTGTTCCATCAGCCGGGCGTACTCCTCCATGGAGCAGGCCTCCAGTTCGCCCAGTTCCCGGATGGAAAGCCCCAGATCCCGCCAGAACATCACATCCGCGATGCGCACCAGATCCTGCGGGGTGTAGCTTCGGTAGCGGTTGGGCTGCTTTTCCACCGAAAACAGACCCTTTTCCTCCCAGAAGCGAAGGGTTGGGGCGGGCACGTTCAGAAGCTGGGAGACCTCGCGGATGCTGAACAGTTCTTTCATACGTTTCACCGAATTTTCCGTTTTCTTCACATTATACGCCTTTGTCCGTTGACATTCAAGTTACTTGAATGTGTATCATGGGCGTATAAGGACGCCCGGAATCGCCGGGCGCAGACGTTTAGGAGGAATTATGGAAACGAAAAAGAAGAAAGGACTCAGCGGCTTCAAAATGCCGCACACCTATGTGATCCTGGTCACGATCATGGTGGTCATGCTGCTGCTGACCCACATCGTCCCCGCCGGCGAGTACGACCGGGTGGAGGATCCCGTGTCCGGCAAGATGGTTGTCGTGCCCGGCTCTTACCACACCATTGATGTGGATGCCCCCGGCTTCTTCGATCTGTTCATGGCGCTGCAGACCGGCTATGTGGATGCGGCCAACATCATGTTCCTGATCATTTTTGCCTACGGCTTCGTCTACGTACTGACCAAGAACGGCACCATGGACGCGGCGCTGGGCACTCTGGTCAAGAAGGTGGGCAACCGCGTGCAGCTGCTCATCCCCATCACCATGCTGATCCTGGGCTTCCTGGGCTCCACCATGGGCATCTACGAGGAGGTCTACGGCCTGTTCCCCGTGTTCGTAGGCATCTTCCTGGCACTGGGCTACGATACGCTGGTGGGCGGCGCCGTCATTTTCCTTGGCGTGTCCATCGGCTACGCCGCCGGCACCACCAACCCCTACAACATCGCCGTGGCGCAGGACGTGGCCGGCGTTGAGCTGTACTCCGGCATGGGCATGCGCTGGATCATCTTCGCGGTGTTCGAGCTGGTCACCATCGTTTACCTGATGCGCTACGCCGCCAAGGTCAAGGCCGACCCCACCAAGTCGGTGATGTACGGCGTGGATGTGGACGACGTGCAGCGCAAGAGCCTGGCGGATCTGGATGATGTGCGCATGACTCCCCGGCAGATCCTCTGCCTGCTGGAGTTCTTCGGCGTGATCGGTTTCCTGCTGTACGCGGTGCTGAATCTGGGCTGGTATGTGGATGAGATCGCCGCGCTGTTCCTGATGGCCATGGTGCTGGCCGGCATTATCAGCGGCTACTCTGCCACCGAGATCTGCAAGACCTTCATCGAGTCCACCAAGTCCATGGTCGGCTCCATGCTGATCGTTGGCTTCACCCGCGGCATCACCATCCTGATGAAGCAGGGCTGCATCACCGACACCATCGTCTACGGTCTGGTCTCCCTGTTCGAGGGCGGCAGCAGCTATATGGCTGCCTACGGCATGCTGATCATGCAGAACATCATCAAGTTCTTCATCAACGGCTCCACCAGTCAGGCCACCATCACCATGCCCATCATGGCCCCCACCGCGGAGCTGGTGGGTCTGAGCAAGCAGATCGCCGTCATGGCCTACCAGTTCGGCAACGGTTTTGCCGACTTCTTCTGGCCCACCGGCTGCGCTCTGTGCTGCGGTCTGATGGGTGTGCCTCTGAACAAATGGTATAAGTTCGCCACCCCGCTGTTCCTGATCTTCCTGGGTCTGGAATTTGCCTTCATCACGGCGGCAGTCTTTACCGGATATTGCTGATCCTGACCCGGTGCGCGGCGGCGCATCCTGTGCATCGGGCCCCCATTTCAATGGAACGCAACGACGGGGATATGGGCCTGGCCCATATCCTTGTTGTTGCGTCATGCGCCGGAAAGGAGAAGGTTATGCTGATTCAAAACGGACAGGTCCTTTTGTTTGAGAAGGGCGGCTTTGTGCCCTGTGACATCCGGGTGGAGGGCGGCGTTATCACCGCCATTGCCGCCGGTCTGCAGCCCGCCGGGGGCGAGGAATGCGTGGATGCCGCCGGCTGCTATGTGACCCCCGGCCTGATCGACGCCCACAGCCACATCTGCATCAGTGAGGAGGGCATGGGCACCGTGGGCGACGACTGCTGCGACTACTCCGGCCCCCTGACCCCCGAACTGGAGGTACTGGACGGCATCTACCCCTTTGACCGCGCGGTGAAGGATTCGGTGCGCGCCGGTGTGACCAGCGCTCTGGTCTGTCCCGGCAGCGATGGAGTTATCGGCGGTGTGTGCTCGGCCATCCGCCTCTCCGGCACGGTGGCCGATCAGATGCTGCTGCGCCGCTACGCCGCCATGAAGTGCAGTCTGGGCGAGAATCCCCGGGCGGCCAAGCATGGGTTCGCCTCCCGCATGGGCGTGGCGTTCCACCTGCGCAAGTGCCTTGAGGACGCGCTGGAATACCGCCACAATAAGGAGGAGGCGCAGGCCGCAGGAAGCTGGTTCCGCAAGGATCCGGGCATGGAGAACATGCTGCTGGTGCTGGAGAAGAAGATGCCCCTGCACGTGCACGCCCACCGCTCGGACGACATCTGCACCGCCGTGCGCATCGCGCAGGAGTACGATCTGGATCTGGTGCTGGTACACGGCACCGACGCCATCCCGGTGGCGGACTATCTGGCACAGTTCCCCTATTCGGTCATCGTGGGCCCGGGCATGACCCCCCGCTCCAAGCACGAGACCTGGGGCAAGACCTTCGACACCGCCGGTGTGCTGCACAAGGCCGGCCTGAAGGTCTGCATCACCGCCGACCACGACGGGACCCCCCAGTACTACCTGTCGGTGTACGCGGGGCTTGCGGTGCGCCATGGTCTGGACGAGCTGGAGGGTCTGAAGGCCGTGACCCTGAACCCGGCCGAGGTGATGGGCATCGCCGACCGCAAGGGTCAGCTCAAGGTGGGACTGGACGCGGACATCGTGATCTGGTCGAAGCATCCCTTTGCCTACGACACCCATGTGGAGCGCGTGTTCCTGGAGGGCGTCGGCGTCTGAGGACGTCTTGTGTGAGAAATGGGAGGACGTCATGGACAAGCTGAAAGACAAACTGCTCAACCTGAAAATGCCGCATACCTATGTCATTCTGACCTTCATCCTGCTTGCGGTGGTCGTGATGACCTGGCTGGTCCCCGCTGGTGAGTACGACCGTGTGCTGGACGAGGCGAGCGGGAAGATGGTCGTGCTGCCCGATTCCTTTCACTACATCGAGGGGGATCGCCCAGGGCTGTTTGACGTGTTTCTGGCCCTTCAGCGGGGCTATGTGAGCGGCGCGAACATCCTGTTCCTGATCGTATTCGCCTATGGGTATGTGTATATGCTCACCGAAAACGGCACCCTCAACAGTGCCATTCAGGTGCTGATCCGTCGCATGGGGCAGCACACCCATCTGCTCATCCCGGTCTGCATGATCCTGTTCGGGCTGCTGGGGGCCACCCTCGGCATCTTCGAGGAAGTCTACGGCCTTGTGCCGGTGCTGGGCGGCATCATGGCCATGCTGGGGTACGACCGCGTGGTGGGCGGCGCCGTGGTCTACGTAGGCGTAGCCACCGGGTTTGCCGCCGCCCTCACCAACCCCTTCTCGGTGGGCATCGCCCAGACCATTGCCGAGGTGCCGCTCAACTCGGGCATCGGGTACCGGGCGGTGATCTTTGTGGTGTTCCAGGGCGTGTCCATCTGGTATGTGATGCGCTACGCCGCCCGGGTCAAGGCCGACCCCGCCCGCTCCATCCTGTACGGCGAGGTGCTGGAAGTCTCCGGGCCTCCGCAGGAGGAGGACATCCCCTTCACCCTGCGCCGCAAGCTGTGCCTTGCGCTGTTCTTTGTCACCATCGGCACGCTGCTCTACGGCACCACCCAGCTGGGCTGGTACATCGATGAGATCGCGGCCATGTTCCTGATG
>JAFUQL010000285.1 GCA_017472375.1 Oscillospiraceae bacterium
AGGTTGTCCAGCCGAACCTCAGAAGCGGCTGCAGCGGCGCCGCTGCAGCCGTAGATCGCCTCCGTCAGGGTTCGAAAATCCTCATCGGTGGCAGTGACCACCGCAGCCCATCCGGACATGGCGTCCTTGCCGAAAATAGAAGCCAAAGCCGCGGCTCGAGTTGTTTCATCCAGACCGCCCAGCCCGGAGCGCAGGCTCTCCATGGTAGCCATCAGATCCACGCTGCCGTCCTCAGTGGTGTGGATGCTGATGTTGTAGGCCTCCATGGCTGCCTTCATTGCCTTTGTAGGCTTCACCAGATTGGTCAAACCTGCGCGCAGGGTGGTGCCTGCCTGACTGGCCTTGATGCCACTGTTGGCCATCAGTCCGGCCGCCACCGAGGCATCTTCCAGCGAGATGCCCAGCGCACCGCACACCGAGCCCGCATACTGGAAGGTCTCACCCATCATAGCCACGCTGGTATTGGATGCGTTGCCGGCGGCCACCAGCACGTTGGCAAAGCGGTCTGCATCCTCTGCACCCATGCCGAAGGCGGTCAGGCCGTCCGTCAGGATGTCGCTGGTCAATGCCAGGTCCTCACCGCTGGCCGCAGCCGCTGCCATCACGCCCTCGATGCCGGCCAGCATATCCTCGGTGCTCCAGCCCGCGGCGGCCATGTACTCCAGCGCCTGCGCCGCCTCGGTGGCAGAAAACGCCGTCTTGGCCCCCATTTCCAGTGCTTTTTCCCGCAGTCGGTCAAAGCTCTCCCCTGTGGCGCCGGAGATAGAGCGAACCGCCGACATCTGCTCATCGAAGGCAGCTGTCGTAGTGACCGCTGCGGTGCCTGCGGCGGTCACGGCCGCCGTGACCGGAAGCAGCGCGGTGCCCGCTGCGGACATCGTTCCGCCGAATGCCTGCAGCTTGCCGCCCACATGATCCAACTGCTGCGCCGCCACCGAACCGGTCTGGCGGGCCTGTGCCTCCAGCGTCTCCAGCTTTGTCTGTGTGGCGGAGATCTCCCGCTGCAATCCCTCATACTGTTGCTGAGAGACCTTGCCCTCGGCAAACTGCTGCTGTACCTGCTTCTCGGCTTCCTTCAGCGTATCCAGCTTGCTCTTGGTCTCGCCCACTGCTTCGGCCAGCAGGCGCTGTTTCTGCTCCATCAGCTTGGTGTTGCCCGGATCCAGCTTCAAAAGCCGTTCCACGTCCTTCAGCTGGCTCTCGGTGGAGGAGAGTTCCTTGTTTACCCCAGATAGAGCCTTGGAAAGTCCGGTCGTGTCGCCACCGATCTGTACGGTGATGCCCTTGATGCGGTCAGCCAATCGTGCCACCTCCTGCAAAAAACGCTCTCATTCCGCCGGGCTCCATGCGCACGGCATACTTCTCGTGGTCGTTTGCCCGCTCTACCAGCAGGTCATAGACCATGCCGATGCTCATCTGCGCCAGATCCTCCCCGTGCAGGCCCAATTCGGCACACCGCAGCATAAAGATCGCACCGTTCGGTTCGCGCTCGGTGGGCATTATTTTTTTTTAGCGGCGGAGGTGGTGCGGTTGTTCTCGCCCCACAGCTCAAGGATCACGGGCAGGATCCTATAGACGGAAAAAACGCCTTCCATGCCGTCCAGCCACTCATCGGGGGAATCCGGCACCGGCTCGCCTGCGTGTTTGGCCATCAGATAGGCCACGTTCTCGAAAATAGTCAGGTCGGCCACGCTGAGCTGAGCCTCGGTGCGCTCCTCCTCGGTGGCATCGGCGGGCAGAGACTGTGCCTTGCGATAAGCCCGATTCAACTGGTTCATGTCCGCGATCAGGTCGCGGCCGAACCGGAACCGATACAGCCGCGGGATCAGCGCACTGGCCCTCAGCCTGACCGGCTTACCGTCGATCTCGACTGTACGCTCCATCAGGTATCCTCCTCATAGACAGCAGTGTACCAGCTGCTCACCACACTCTCTGGGGTATCGCTCTGAGTCATGGCCATCACCCGGCCGTCGGGCAGAGGCGCAGCGGTCACACTGATGGTGCTGGTGCTGGGGGTCTTGGTGTTCTCGTTGGTCTTGAATTCCCGATTGGGGCGGGTGGCGGTGCAGTTGTACAGCACGAACTTCGTACCGGACACATCGCCATCTTCCTCGAACAGCAGTGCGAAGCTCTTGGGCTCTACCATCGCGTTCTCGGTCAGAACTTTACTGGTGGCACCCTCGGTCACACCAAACACCTCAGTGAGGAACTCCGCAGGGAAGGCCGCCATCTCCAGATCGCCCGCGTATCCGTTGTTGGCTACGGCGTTGTAGTACACCACACCGTCCGCATAAAAAGGGGTCACCTCACCCTGCGGCTCCAGACTGAACGCCACCGCGCCAGGGATGGCCTTGGGCGCAGACCATGCGCCTTCGGTGGTCATCACCGCATAGTGGACGTTGTGGATGTTGAATTTCACTTTATCTGCCATTGTCACACCTCAAATTCATAGAGTACCTGAAAGCAGTTTTCCGATTCCAGCCACTCTTTTGTTTTCTCCCAGACAAAGGAGGACAGAGCCCTCTCGACTCTGCCCTCCAGTTCTGGGTCGTTTTTGTCCGTGTAAAGTTCCACCTGAATGTGCCGGATCCCGCACCACACCCTGCCATCGGCGGCAAAGGGGCGGCAGTATGCCTCGAGCCAGACCAGATAGGGCAGCGGTCTGGGGGCCCGAAAGCACCCATAGACCACCGGCAGCCCGGTGGTCTCCAGCAGCATCTGGATCATTTCATCCGTCACCCTTCACCACCACCTTTACCCTTCGTTCCAGCTTCTCTGCGGCGTGCTGCTCGGCCGGGCGGATGTGTGGGATGCCCTCGGTGCGCCCGCCGGTCAGCACGTTGACATGCCCATGTTCCAGCAGATGGGTCAGCTGGTAGCTGGTGCGGTTGCGCACCGTGATGCGAAGATCTTCCGCGCTCTCGTAGCTCACCTCAGCACGCCATCCTCTGCGATACCGGCCGCTCTTGCGGGGACTGCCGGCGCGGATCTCCGCCAAGCATTCTCTGGACACCTGACGGACGCTGTCTTTGACTCCGTCGGTGACCTCCTGTCGGTAGCTCTCAAGCTCCTCGGCCACCGCCCGCGCCAGCTCTTCCACCGGGATCGTCCGGCTCATTCCATCACCGCCTTCAGCTTCACCAGTTCATGCCGGTGTTCCAGATCGTCGTAGGCCGTCGGACGGTACACCCCGCCGCCATACAGCAGACGGCATCCAGTGAGGGTCTGCGCCTGCACCAGCCGGTCCAGTCTTCGGCTCCAGCGGGTCACGAACACCAGCGTATCCTGCTGCCCCTGAACGGCAGCTGCCCAATATTCCTGCCCATACAGTCCGTTCACAGCACACCACAGCACTACGGAATCCTTCCAGACTCGCAGCTCGTTGCCCTGTGCATCCTGTTCCAGCGTGTACTCCTGCAGCACCACCCGGTGCCGCAGCTTGCCCGGATCAACGATCATACCAGATTCCTCGCGTGCATCCCCAGAATGGTGTCCAGCGTGCGGTTGACTGCGCTTCCGCCCTGTCTGCCGGCGGCAATTCCGTCGGCGTAGGCGGAGCGGTGGTCGAACAGATCCTGACAGAGAGCCAGCCATGCGATGGTCAGGTCGGCATAGTCGTCCAGCGAGGGCTCGCCGGCCACGCTCGCAGCCGGCAGGCCGGTGTAGTCACAGACATACTGCTTTGCCGCATCCATGACGGCCGTCAACTCCGTTTCGCTCCACTCGTCCTCGCTCAGCTTTAACCATGCGGCCACCGCCGCGGCGTCAAACTCGCTGATCTTCATGGGGCGCTCCTCTCATCAGGCAGATTTCTGCACCAGCACGGCCAGCTTCTGGTGGTCGGTGACCTTGGCGTCGAACTCGAACCAAGCGACCACGCCGATGGCGTGCTGGGTCGCATACTTCTCGCGGAGCACCTGCACCTGCAGGTTCTCACGCATATTCACGGACAGACCGGTGTAATCGCCGTACAGCACGCTCTTGGCACCGGCGGCAGGGACGGGCATATTGTCGGACAGATAGACAGGCTTGCCCAGCAGACGGTAGGGGAACTCGCCGGCCATGTCGTCCTGCAGCAGATAGCGGTTGTTGCTGTCCTTCAGCTTCTTCACCATCAGGAAGGTCTCGGGGTGCATGGTCCAGCAGGCGGCAGCCTGATGCGCCTGAGGCAGCTTGCTCTGCAGGGTGATCAGTTCATCGGCGGTAATGGCTGCGGCCGCGGCAGCGGTAACGGTGGTGGAGGTCATCAGAGCACCCTGCGCCTTGGTGCTGCCGGTGATCAGTTCCTTCTCAAGGAAGCCCGCCACCTCCTCGGCGATCTGGTTCACGATGAAGTCCACCACGTTGAAGGTGGCGCTGTTCTCCACACTGCGGCCGATGAGGGTCAGCGCACCGGCCAGATAGCCGCCCAGATCCACACTGGTAAAGGCGCCGGCATCCGCGGTGATCTCAGTGAACTCGGTCTGGTAGCCCACCGCGATGTCATGGGTGGTGTTGGCCTTGCCCCAGACGGGCACCTTCAGGGTGCCCTTGACACTGTACATGGTGCAGCCGGCCAGAATGGGGCAGCGGTCCTTCACGGCCTTGATGATGCGCCCGGCGATGCTGACGGGAATGATGGCGCCATTGTTGGCCATGTCCAGATTCTGCTCGCCGGCGCGCAGCTCATGCACGCGGCCCAGCACATAGTCGGCAAATGCGCGCTCCTCTGCCTCCTCTGCACGGGGAGCGGCAGGTACCTCTGCGGGAATGCTGGCGGCGCGGGCACGCTGCTCTCGGGCAATGGTCTCGTCGATAGCCTTTACCTCAGCCTCGGCAGCATCAAATGCAGCCGCCTCCTCCTCGGTCATGGCGCGGGTCTCGCAGTCCGCACCGGTGACCAGGGCGTTCATCTGGTTCACCAGCTCGGCGCGGCGCTCGTTCAGGGCTTTCAGGTTCATACTGTTCCTTCCTTTCGATTCAGTGGTTCAGGGCGGAAACTCGGGCATGGTAGCCAGAGTTGTCGAAAATAGGGGCGGCGGGCGCAGATCCCCGCACCCGCACATCGGCCTCGCAGGAGCGGGTCTCCAGCTCGACCTCTCCGTCGGCGCGCACCTCCACGCTGGTGGCGGCGTACACCGGCTGCTTGTTGACCACAAGGGTCACATGGTCCAGATCCAGCGTCTGGATGCGGCGCAGGGGAAGATCCTCCGCCCGCGGCTCCAGCGTGTCCTGTACGTTGTACATTCCAAAGCTCCAGCCCCGGATCTTCCCGCTCCGGGCCAGTGCAATGATGTTCTCGTCGCGGATCAGCACGTCGGCGTGCAGGCCGATGCTGTCCTCGTGCAGTTCCAGCGTGCCGTCCCGGGTCTCAGCGTACACGTGGCCATCGTCGTGGTCCACGGTCAGGGTGATGTTTCCGGCCCGGGCGATGGCCCCGGCAAAGGCCCGCGGTTCGATCACCTCCACCACTCTGCCGTGCCGGGTGATCACCGGGCGGCTCATTTTTTCGGTGGCGTTGACGTAACCGGAGATGTGCGCACCGTCGGCGCGGATCTCGATGTTCATCGACAATTGGTTCACCTCATTTCAAACATAGGATAACAAAAGGGCCGCTGCCAAAAGGCAGCGACCCCGCGGTATTCGGTTTTACAGCTCATCTTCGGTCAGCTCGTCATCGTCAACGATCTCGATCGGCGGAGTGACTGAGTCCAGAAACTCCCACAATTCCTCGATGCTGGCATTGGGATGTTTTTTGACGTACTGCAGAGCTTCCTGTTCCACACAGCCCTGCTCACACCCCAAAACGAACACAGCGGCCTCCCAGCTCACGGAGTGGTCCAGCGTTTCGCTCCGAATCGTATCATCCTCAAACAGGTGGTGCAGCCGTTTCAGCATCTCCCGCCTGAATGGCGTCAAATGCACTTTCTTATCTTCCTGACTCATCCTTGATCCTCCTCATTGGACTTCAGAGCGACGTGCTGCATACGGATCCATTCCTCATTGCCCTCGATTTTTACTTTTAGATGATATTCGTACGCGCCAAATCCCTTTACGCTGAACACGTAAAAATGGTTTCGGTTTTCAAATGGATAACGCTTCGGCCCGGGTTTCAAGGTGGGGTAAATCGTGGCAATTTCGTGTGTCAGACGATGAAGTTCCCTTTTCCCAACTCGATAGCATTTAGGGACCTTTGGCGTGCTCCCGCTAAACTGGCCATTCTTCTTGCGGGTGGCGTTCTTTCCGTTTCCCCGCTCCTCCATTGTAGCATCCACACCCGGCTCCTGCAACACCGCCGGATCATCGTCCCCTTCCATCTGCCGGAATTCGCCGGTGTTCGGGGTGAAAATGGTCTTGCTCTTGGGATCATACAGAACATCCTGCAGCCCCAGCTTGATCCAGTTCAGCCCCAACGGCTCCAGATCCTCCGAATAACGCACCTCATCGATCTGCAGGAAGTTCGCATCCAGCGCAGTTTTGTAAGCGTTGTACCGCCCCTGCAGGTCGCCCCGCAGAAGTTCTTTTGTGTCGAAGGCGAAGTAGTGGGTGGGCTTCTCCTTCTCCAGCAGCAGATCCTTGTTCAGCGCGCACTGGATGGCCTTCATCAGCGGAATGGCCGCCAGGCGGGCGATGCTGGCGGTGTCCTGCTCGGTGGCGCGGCCCGCAATGCTCTCCGGTGAGATGTGGAACAGCTTAGCGAATTCAGCGGCATTCGTTTCTTTGTTTTCGTTGAGCTGCAGCTCCACGCTGGTGGCGCTGGACTCCTGAAACTCCAGCCCGCTG
>JAFUQL010000286.1 GCA_017472375.1 Oscillospiraceae bacterium
CACCATGGCCCGGAGCCTGCTGGATGAAGGGCTGACCCCCACCTTCCTGTGCCGGGAGGGGCTGGTGCCCTTCTATCTGCGGCAGGGTATGGTACAAATTGGAGAATACAGGCAATATTATACAGAAAGTAGCGGATTGGACGTAGAATGAACGGAATCGAACATTATTTTGACCTGAAGCCGGAGGTGCTTGCACTGGACCGGCAGGCGCTGGAGCTGTGCGCCCCCGCCTTTGCCAAGGTGGAGGCCATCCGGGATGAGAACCAGTGGAAGATGCTGCGGGCCTTCACCGACAACAAGGTGAGCGCCACCCAGCTGGTGGGCACCACCGGCTACGGCTACGACGATGCCGGCCGCGACAAGCTGGACCGGGTGTTTGCCGATCTGGTGGGCGCGGAGGATGCGCTGTGCCGCAGCCATTTCCTCAGCGGTACCCATGCGCTGACCGTGGCGCTGTTTGGCCTGCTGCGCACCGGCGACACCCTGCTGGCTGCCACCGGAACCCCCTACGACACGCTTGCCGGCGTCATCGGCATCGGCGATGCGGGCAAGGGCTGCGGCACACTGGCCGAGTACGGGGTGAAGTACGACGAGGTGGCCCTCACCGCCGACTATGAGCCGGACTATGAGGAGATCGCCCGCCGTGCCCCCGGCGCCACCGTCTGCCACATCCAGCGCAGCCGGGGCTACACTGGCCGCAACGCCTACGGGCTGGAGACCATCAAAAAGGTCATCGACACCGCCAAGGCGGCCAACCCGGACATCGTGGTGATGGTGGACAACTGCTACGGCGAGTTCACCCAGACCGCCGAGCCCACCGCCGTGGGCGCAGACATCATCGTGGGCAGCTTCATCAAGAACGCGGGCGGCGGCATCGCCCCCACCGGCGGCTACATCGCCGGCAAGGCTGAGCTGGTGGAGAAGTGCGCTCACCGCCTGACCTGCCCCGGCGTGGGCCGGGAGCTGGGCTGCACCCTCGATGTGATGCGGGAGATGTTCATGGGCCTGTACTACGCCCCCGGCGTGACCTGTGAGGCCCTCAAGACCGCCATCTATGCCCAGTGCCTGCTGGAGCTGGTGGGCAAAAACCCGGTGCCCCACTGGCACGAGGATCACAACGACATCGTGACCTGTTTTGATGCCGGTACCGCCGAGGCGCTGGTGGGCTTCTGCCAGGGCATTCAGGCGGGCAGCCCGGTGGACAGCTACGTGTCCCCCGAGCCCTACGCCATGCCCGGCTACGAGAACGAGGTGGTCATGGCTGCGGGCGCCTTCACGCTGGGCAGCAGCATCGAGCTGAGCTGCGACGGCCCGCTGCGCGCCCCCTACACCACCTATCTGCAGGGCGGCCTGAACTTCGCCGCCAGCCGCGCCGGCGTGATGATGGCGGTGCAGAAGGCATTCTTTGCCTGAGTTTTGCGGTTTCAAATGCCCTGCCATCCCCGGATGGCGGGGCTTTTTTGCCGCTGCAAAAAAGTTTGCGCACCCCTCTTGACCTTGACGCGGCGGCAGGGCGTATGCTGGTCTTGCACGGGGCGACCTGCCCGCACAAGGAGGAAATGCCATGGACTACACCATCACCGAACTGGCGCAGCTTGCCGGGGTGAGCGCGCGCACCCTGCGCTACTACGATCAGATCGGCCTTTTGCGGCCCGTCGCCCGCACCGGGGGCAGCTACCGGCTGTACGGCCCGGCGGAGGTGGATCGGCTGCAGCAGATCCTCTTTTACAAGGCGCGGGGGCTGGAACTGGACACCATCGCCCGCCTGCTGGACGACCCGGACTTTGACGGCCTGGCCGCCATGCAGGAGCATCTGACCGCCCTGCAGCAGCGGCAGGAGCGTCTGGCCGGACTGATCCGCACCGTGCAGGACACCATCCATGCCATGAAAGGAGAGCGCGAAATGAGCGATGCAGAGAAATTTTTGGCCTTCAAACAGGGGCTCGTGACGGCGAATGAGGCCGAATACGGGGCCGAGGCGCGGCAGAACTACGGCGACGCAGCGGTGGACGCCGCAAACGCCAGGCTGCTGGGCATGAGCCGGGAGCAGTATGAGGCGTTTCAGGCGCTGGGGGAGGAGATCCTCGCCCGGCTGGAAGCGGCTGTGACCGCAGGACTGGACCCGGCGGAGGAGGAGGGGCAGACCGTGGCGGCGCTGCACCGCCGCTGGCTGGGCTTTACATGGGACCGGTACACCCCCGCCGCCCACCGGGGTCTGGTACAGATGTACCGGATGGACGAGCGGTTCACCGCCTACTACGACCGCCGCACCGCCGGCTGCACCGAATTTCTGTGCCGGGCGGTGGAACACTGGGTCAAATGAAGATCGGAGAGCGCCCCCCGGCGGGGCGCTCTCTTTTCTGCTCTGCCCGAACCTGCTATAATGGGTACAAGACCACACAAAAAGGAGAACCATCATGGAACAGCGCACCTGCCCTCAAAACAACGCGGCTGCGGCGGATGTCCGCTGCTGACCAAGCCCTACGCCGAGCAGCTTGCCGAAAAGCAGCGCCGGGTGGAGCGGCTGCTGGGCGGCTTCGGCCCGGTGGGGCAGATCATGGGCATGGAGCAGCCCTGGCACTACCGCAACAAGGCCATCGCCACCTTTGCGACCGGCCCCAAGGGGCGGCCGGTGCTGGGCATCTATGCCGAGGGCACCCACCGGGTGGTGCCGGGGGCGGGGTGCCTGCTGCAGAACGAGAGCCTGAACCAGGTACTGCAGGCGGTGGAACGGGCGGCGGCCGCCTGCCGCTGGACGGCCTACGATGAGGATCGGGGCACCGGCCTTGTGCGCCATGTGGTTCTGCGCCACAGCCGCACCACTGGGCAGGTTCTGGTCACACTGGTCACCCCTGGCGAGCAGCTTCCGGGCAGCCGCAATTTTGTGGCCGAACTGCGCCGCCTTGCCCCGCAGGTGAGCGGTGTGGTGCAGAACCTGAACCCCCGCCGCACCAGCGCGGTGCTGGGCGTGCGGGAGAAGCAGCTCTGGGGCCTGCCCGCCGTGAAGGACACCCTCTGCGGGCAGCAATTTCTGATCTCGTCCCGGTCGTTCTACCAGATCAACCCGGAGCAGACCGAAAAATTATACGGCATCGCGCTGGACTATGCGCAGCTCACCGGCAAGGAACTGGTGGTGGACGCCTACTGCGGCATCGGCACCATCGGCCTGTGCGCTGCCCCGCGGGCGGGGCAGGTGGTGGGCGTGGAGCTGAACCCGGACGCCGCCCGGGATGCCGCCGCCAACGCGAAGCGCAACGGCGCGGCCAACGCCCGCTTCTTTCAGGGGGATGCCACCCGGTGGCTCACCGAGCAGGCTGAACAGGGGCGCCGAGCGGATGTGGTCTTCCTTGACCCGCCCCGCGCCGGCAGCACACCGGAATTCCTGCGGGCGGCTGCGGCCATGGGCCCCGCCCGCATCGTGTATGTGAGCTGCGACCCCACCACCCAGGCCCGCGACATCGCCCTGCTGACCAAGCTGGGCTACCGCATGGAGCGGGCCACCCCGGTGGATCTGTTCCCCCACACCGACCATGTGGAGTGCGTGGTGCTTTTGAA
>JAFUQL010000287.1 GCA_017472375.1 Oscillospiraceae bacterium
CAGGGCGGCCAGAGTCAATGCGTAGGTAGAAAGCATAGATTCCACAACTCCCCACAGGTTTGGGGCATTTTCCTCCCCCAAACGATTTATAGGTCACAGTTTATCATACAGCTCTTTGAGGATTTCTTCAAGCCTCATCCCGCGGCTGCCCTTGGCCAGCAGGCCATCGCCGGGCTGCAGGCGCTCCGCAAGGGCCTGCACCGCTTGGGCGCGGTCGGTGCAGTGCAGCACCTCCACACTCAGCGCTGCGGCGGTCTCGGCGGTGCGGGCGCTCTCGGGGCCGTAGGCCGCCAAAAAGTCCAGCCCGGCCTTTGCCGCCAGCTCACCGGCCTCCCGGTGGGCCTCGGCGCTCACCGCGCCCAGCTCCAGCATATCGCCCAGCAGGGCAAAACGCCGCTCACAGGGCACCCGCCCGAAGGCATCAAAGGCCGCGCGCATACTGTCGGGGCTGGCGTTGTAGCAGTCCTCGATGAAGGTCACGCCGCCGTGCCGCACCAGCCGCTGGCGCATTCCGGCCGCCTGGTAATCGGCCAGGGCCGCAGCGGCTTTTGCCGCATCCTCCCGGCCGAAGGGGTGCCCCAGCTTCTCTGCGGGGATCTGGGTGGCTGCACCGTAGGCAAGCAGGGCATCCCGCACACTGTGCAGGCCCAGCACCGGGATGTACACCTCAAACTCCCCCAGCTCCGCATCCCGTAGGGTAAAGCGCTCGCCTTCCGCCTCGTGGCGGATGTCCACAGCGCGGATGCGGGCGTTCTCATTGTCGATGGCGCACCACACAGGGCGCACATGGGCAGGCAGGGCTGCGCCGGTCAGGTAGGGGTCGTCGCCGTTCAAGATCAGCGCGCCGCCCTCCGGCAGGCCGTCGCACACCTCCAGCTTGGCTTTGAGAATGTTCTCCCGGCTGCCCAGGTTCTCCAGGTGGGACACGCCGATGCCGGTGATGATGGCCGCGCAGGGCTGGGCAGTGGTGCTCAGCCGGTGGATCTCCTCCAGCGCACTCATACCCATCTCGATGACGGCGTATTCGGTACCCTCCTCCAGCCGGAACAGAGTCTCGGGCATCCCGATCTCGTTGTTGCGGTTGCCCTCGGTCTTGAGGGTCTCGCCAAAGGCGCGCATCACTGCGGCGGTGAATTCCTTGGTGGTGGTCTTGCCCACGCTGCCGGTGATGGCGGTCATCCATGGGGCATACTGCCGGCGGTAGTTGGCCGCCATGGCACACAGGGGACGGCGGCTGTCCGCCGCAAGGATGGTGCGCCCGGCGGGCACGCCGTCCACCGGGTGGTTGGCCACGATGTACGCCGCCCCCTTTTCAAAGGCGCCGGCCGCAAAGTCGTGGCCGTCCACCCGCTCGCCGGGGAAGCACACGAACACACAGCCCGGCTGTACTTTGCGGCTGTCGCTCACCACGTCGGTGATGCCCTCGGTGCCGGCGGCACACAGGCCCTCCAGCAGGCGGTGTGCAGCGATGGGTCTCATGGTCAGTCTCCTTTGCTGAGCCGAAACGGCTATAAAATCTTATGCGCCCCGCGCCGGTGTGATAAGCGCGGGGCGCGTAGCTGAGTTTATGTCAGCCCTCGTCGGGCTGCGGTTCGGGTTCCGGCTCTGCCGGGGCTTCGCCACAGGTGATGGTCACCACAGTGCCCATGGGCGCCTGTGTTCCGGCCTCCACATCCTGTGCGGTGACCGTACCGGTGCCGCTCACCTGCACATTCAGGCCTGCCGCTTTCAGCATGGTGGAGGCGAAGGCCGCCTCCCGCCCAGTCACATCCGGCACGGTCGCCAGAATGTCCTCAGTGCTCTCGGTGTACAGGTACACGGTGGAACCGGCGGGCAGATAGGTGCCGCCCTCCGGGTAGGTGTGGGTCACGGTGGAGCCATCCTCCAGTGTTTTGTGCTTCAGATTCAGCTTGTTCAGCTCCACCTGTGCCTGGCTCCACTCGGTGCCCACCAGGGTCCAGGGCACCCGCACGGTGGTGCTGGCCAGTTCCTCCTCGGTGTACTGGGTCTTGATGCCCAGGTAGGGGGCCACCTCGCTGACGATGTTGCCCGCCACAGGGCCGGACAGATACAGCGAGGAGTCGGTGTCGGTCTCGGGGTCGTCCAGCACCACCAGCACGGCGATCTCGGGGTCGTTGGCGGGCACTACCGCCACAAAGCTGGAGGCGAACCGGTAACCGCCGTAGGGGCGGCTGGCTTCGTCCAGCTTCTCACTGGTGCCGGACTTGCCGCCCACCCGATAGCCGGCCACATAGGTGTTGCGGCCGGGGGCGCGGTCGGTGCCGTCATCCACCACGCTCTCCATCATGGCGCGGAGCTGGGCGCTGGTGGCCTCGCTGATGACCTGCCGCTTGGGGGTGGTGTCCGCGGTGGAGATCAGATTGCCGTCTGCATCGGTGATGGTATCCACCACATGGGGCTGCACCAGATAGCCGCCGTTCACCGCGGCACACACAGCGGTCAGGGTCTGCAAAGCAGTGACCTTCTGGGCCTGGCCGAAGCTGGAAGAAGCGAGCTGCGTTTCTCCCAGCGAGCTCTCGTCATAATACTGCATCCAGCGGGTCTCGCTGGGTAGGTCGATGCCGGTGGGCTCGGTGAAGCCAAAGGCCTTGAAGTAATCGTAGAAGGTACTGCGGCCCAGCCGCTGGCCAAGCTGGATGTAATAGATGTTGCAGCTGTTGCGCAGGGCCATGGCCATGTCCTGCGTACC
>JAFUQL010000288.1 GCA_017472375.1 Oscillospiraceae bacterium
CGTGGGCCTGTACCTGCTGGCCGGGCAGATGGAAGTCAACGGCGCAGTCCCGGTGGAGAGCGCCATGGGCTACTGCATCGCGCTGGCGGTGCTGGTGGCGTTGCTGGCCGCGGCCGGGGCGGCCTTCCTGTACAAGTTCGCCCGCGGCAGTGCCGAGCAGGACTTTGAGATCCTCAAAGCCCGCTACAAGGCCACCATGGAGGCCGGCGAGGCCATCGTGAATGCAAACAGCGAGAACGGCAAGGAGCAGTAACGCTGCTCCTGCGATACGAGACTTGCGGAAAACACTGCTGTGCCAAGTGGGCAGGGTGGGTTCCGCTTGTTCCGCATCCACGCCCGAATGAGCAAAAAATCCAATACATAAGGAATGTCTGACTATGAAAATCGCCATTATTTCTTTGGGCTGTCCCAAAAACCAGGTGGATGCGGATGTGTTCTGCCACGCCCTCATCAAGGCGGGGCACACCACCACCGCCGACCTGAGCATGGCGGACTGCATCATCGTGAACACCTGCGGCTTCAGTGAGAGCGCCAAGGCCGAGGCCATCGAGAACATCCTGATGGACTGCGAGTATAAGCAGATGAACCCCGACCTGAAGGTGGTGGTCACCGGCTGTCGGTCTGAGCGCTACCGGGATCAGATCCGCACCGAGATCCCCGAGGTGGATGCGGTGGTGGGCATCGGCAGCAACAAGGCCCTGCCCGCCATTCTGGAGCGGCTGACCGCCGGCCCCGCCGAGAGCTATGGCCCCAAGACCGATATGCCGCTGGGCGGCAGCCGGGTCATCAGCACCCCCGCCCATTACGCCTATCTGAAGATCTCCGAGGGCTGCAACAACCGCTGCCACTACTGTGCCATCCCCATGATCCGGGGCGGGCTGCGCAGCCGCCCGGTGGAGGACTGCGTGGCTGAGGCCCGCTGGCTGGTGGGCGAGGGCGTGAAGGAGATCATCCTGGTGGCGCAGGATCTGACCGCCTACGGCGACGACTGGAAGAACAACAGCATCTGCCGCCTGCTGGATGAGCTGAACGGCATCGAGGGTCTGGAGTGGATCCGCCTGCTGTATGCCTATCCCGAGCGCATCACCGATGAGTTCATCGCGGCCATGGCCCGCAACGACAAGGTGCTGAAGTATCTGGATCTGCCCATCCAGCACGCCAACGACACCATCCTGAAGGCCATGAACCGCAAGGGCGATCAGGCCACCATCCGCAGCGCCGTGGCCCGCCTGCGGGCGGCCATGCCGGGCATCACCCTGCGCACCACCCTCATCGCCGGCTACCCCGGCGAGACTGAGGAGCAGTTCGAGGAGATGTGTGCCTTCGTGCAGGAGATGCAGTTCGACCGGCTGGGCTGCTTTGCCTACAGCCCCGAGGAGGACACCGTGGCCGCCGGTCTGCCCGACCAGGTGCCCGAGGAGGAGAAGCAGCGCCGCGCCGAGGTGGTGATGCAGGCCCAGACCAACATCATGGCCCGCAAGCAGGCCGCCCGGGTGGGCGAGACCCTGACCGTGCTGTGCGACGGTGTGGACGAGGAGAGCGGCCTGTACCTGTGCCGCACCACCGCCGACGCCCCGGACATCGACGGCACCGTCTGCGTGAACAGCGAGGAGCCTCTGTACCCCGGTGAGTTCTACCGGGTGACCGTGGAGGAGAGCGACCTGTACGACCTGTTCGCCGTGTTGGCGGACGAAGAAGAATAAAGGAGGACGACGCATGAATCTGCCCAACAAACTGACCATGGCCCGCGTGGTGCTGGTCCCTGTGTTCATGGTGTTCGCGGCCCTGTGCGGTTACGGCACCGCCGACTTCAATGCAACCTTTGCCCTCATCGCCGGCGTGGTGTTCGCCGTGGCCAGCTTCACCGACTACCTGGACGGCTATCTGGCCCGGCGGGACAATCTGGTCACCGACTTCGGCAAGTTTGCCGATCCCCTCGCCGACAAGATGCTCACCACCGCGGCCATCATCTACATGGTGGTGGACGGGGTGTGCAGCCCGGTGGTGCTGGCCCTCATCATGTTCCGTGAGTTCGCCGTGGCCGGTGTGCGCATGATCGCCGCCACCAGCGGCACCGTCATCGCGGCCAATATGTGGGGCAAGGTCAAGACCGTCCTGCAGATGGTCACCATCATCTTCTACTACTTCGCTGCGGCGCTGGCCCCGGCGGACGCCATCGGTGTGGTCAGCCTGATCACCCAGGTGCTGTGCTGGGCGGTGGCGGTGGTCACCGTGCTCAGCGGCGGCATCTACCTGTGGCAGAACCGCGCCTGCTTCATGAACGCAAAATAAGCCGCGCGGCGGCAAACAATAAGGGGGCGGGTCGCAGGATCCGCCCCTTTTGCATCCCACCCATCACAGGAGGAACATCCCATGTGTACCGCCATCACCTACAAGACCGCCTGCCATTACTTCGGGCGGAATCTGGATCTGGAGCTGTCCTACCGGGAGGAGGTCACCATTACTCCGCGCAATTACCCCTTCCGCTTCCGCCGCATGGGGCAGCTGCCCACCCACTATGCCCTCATCGGCATGGCCACCGTGGCCGGGGGTTACCCGCTCTATTACGAGGCCACCAACGAGCGCGGGCTGAGCATGGCCGGGCTGAATTTCCCCGGCAGCGCCCGGTATCAGCCTGCCGCAGAGGGCAAGGACAACGTCACCCCCTTTGAGCTGATCCCCTGGGTGCTGGGACAGTGTGCCACCGTGGCCGAGGCCCGCGCCCTGCTGGAGCGGCTGAACCTGCTGGACGAGTCCTTCAGTGCCGAACTGCCCCTGTCGCCCCTGCACTGGATGATCGCCGACCGGAACAGCGCCATCGCGGTGGAGCCCATGGCAGATGGTCTGCGCATCTTTGACGACCCGGTGGGGGTGCTGACCAACGAGCCCCCCTTCGACTGGCACATGACCAACCTGGCCAACTACATGGCCCTCACCGCCGAGCCGCCCGCCGACACCTTTGCGCCGGGCGTGCCGCTGACCGCCTACAGCCGGGGCATGGGCGGCATGGGCCTGCCCGGAGATCTGTCCTCCGCATCCCGCTTTGTGAAGGCGGCCTTCGTGCGGTGCAACTCCCGGTCCGGGGTGGCTGAATCCGAGAGCGTGGCTCAGTTTTTCCACATCCTCGGCTCGGTGGCCCAGCAGCGGGGCTGCGTCCACATGGGCGGCGGCAAGTACGAGATCACCCTCTATTCCAGCTGCTGCAACACCGACACCGGCGTCTACTACTACACCACCTATGAAAACAGCCGCATCACCGCGGTGGACCTGCACCGGGAGGATCTGGACGGCAGCGCCCTTGTGCGCTACCCGCTGGTGCGGGGCCCCCAGATCCTGCGGCAGAACGGAGGAGACTGATGGGCAAGCTGTATTTTGTCCGGCACGGCGAGACCGTGTGGAATGTGGAGAACAAGATCTGCGGCTGTACCGACAGCCCCCTCACCCCGCGCGGGGTGGAGCAGGCACGGCGCACCGGGGAGCTGATCCGTCAGAGGGGTCTTGCCATCGACGAGGTGCTGTACTCGCCCCTGAGCCGGGCGGCGGACACCGCACAGATCATCGCGCAGGTGCTGCAGGTGCCCGCCCGGCGGGAGGATCGCCTGCGGGAGCAGAACTTCGGCCGCTATGAGGGCACGCCCCGGGATGGGGCGGAGTTCCGGCAGGCCAAGGCGCAGTTTGTCTGCCGGTACGGCGGCGGCGAGAGCATGATGCAGGTGGCCCACCGCATCTACTCGCTGCTGGACGAGGTCACCGCCGACCCGACCCGCACCGTCCTGCTGGCGGCCCACAACGGCATCGCCCGGGTGGTGAACTCCTACTTCTTCGAGATGACCAACGAGGAGTACGCCGCCTTTGCGGTGAAGAACTGCC
>JAFUQL010000289.1 GCA_017472375.1 Oscillospiraceae bacterium
GCCCCGCGTCACAGATGGCGCTGTTCACCGCCACCGCGTCCCGAATGATGTGGATGGGGTCGTTCAGCGGATCCAGCTCCCGGGTGCAGTAGTCCCAGATGGACTGCACGGTCAAAAAGCCGGCGATCTCCTCGGGGGTCACCAGGTCGGTGCTGCCGGGGCCGACGGCCTCGCCGCTCTGCTCCAGCACCACCGTGTCGTCCTGCTGCAGCAGCACCACGTTGGTGTGCAGGTCCCGGATGATGGCGCGGCCGGTGTGGCCGCCGCCCTCAGCGAGGACCTCCACATACAGCTTCTGGGGCACCTGCGCCAGCTCTACCCGCACCATGCCGGATTTCACAAGGGCTTCGGCGGCGGTGAGCTTCTCGGCGCTCACCCCGTTGATGACCTCCAGCTGACGGTCGGGGTCACCGCCCACCGCACCGATGGCGGCGGCGTAGTCCATGCCGGTGTAGGGGGTGCCGGGGATGCCGGCGGCCATGGCGTTCTTGATGATGTTGGTGCTGGCCAGGACCGTCAGCTGTTCCACCTTGCCGCCGGCCTGCCGCAGAACGCGGGCGGCCAGCGCGCCGGTGAGCGCCACGGCGGCCGGTTCGGTACAGCCGGTGGCCAGCTCCATTTCACTGTTCAGTATGCGGATAAACATTTCTTTATCCATGCTGGTTCACCACCTTTACAAAGGGAAGGGGAAGGGCTCACTTGACGGCGATGCACTCGATCTCGATGGGGGCATCCTTGGGCAGCTTGGCCACCTGCACCGCACTGCGGGCGGGGTAGGGCTGGCTGAAGAACTGACCGTAGACCTCGTTCATGGGCACGAAGTCGGCCAGATCGGCCAGGAACACGGTGGTCTTGACCACGTTGTCCAGGGTCATGCCCTGCTCGGCCAGAATGTTGGTGATGTTCTTCAGAGCCTGTGCGGTCTGAGCCTGAATGCCCTCGGGCATGGTGCCGGTGGCGGGGTCAATGGGAAGCTGACCGGACACATACACGGTGCTGCCGGCGGCGATGCCCTGAGAATAGGGGCCGATGGCGGCGGGGGCATTGGGGGTGGAGATGGGCTGTTTCATGGGGGATCCCTCCTTAAAATTGGCAAGCCGCAAAGCGGCGTGATTCTACAGCTACCATGTTACTGCTTTACGGGGAAAAAGTCAATGCGGGGAAGGGAAGGAGGTCGATAAAACGCAAAAAACGCCCGAAGCGCTTTCACAGGAGCGCTCCGGGCAGGTCATTTGTATGACAGGGCGGACGAGAAGCGGCTCAGCGCACCTGACCGGTGCCCTGCACCACATACTTGTAGCTGCACAGCTCCGCCAGACCCATGGGGCCGCGGGCGTGGAGCTTCTGGGTGGAGATGCCCATCTCGCAGCCCAGGCCGAACTCGCCGCCGTCGGTGAAGCGGGTGGAGGCGTTGACGTACACCGAGGAGCTGTCCACCGCCATGGTGAAGGCCGCCGCGGCGGCTTCGTCCGCGGTGATGATGGCCTCGCTGTGGCCGGTAGAGTGGGCCGCGATGTGGGCAATGGCGCCCTGCACGTCCTCCACCACCTTCACGGCGAGGATGTAGTCCAGAAACTCGGTGTCGAAGTCCTTCGGGCCGGCGGGGGTGCCGGGGATGACCGCCGCAGCGGCCTCGTCCAGGCGCAGCTCCACGGCGGGCTTGCCCTTGGCGGTCTGACCCTCGGTGAGGCGGGCGGCCAGCTTGGGCAGGAACTCCTCCGCGATGGCCTTGTGGACCAGACAGCACTCGGCGGCGTTGCACACGCTGGGGCGGCTGGTCTTGGCATTGACCAGGATCTCCGCCGCCATGTCAAGGTCGGCCTCC
>JAFUQL010000290.1 GCA_017472375.1 Oscillospiraceae bacterium
GAGGGCGGCACCGGAACGATGCAATCGTACTCAAGCCGAAGATCCGGCCCGGTGCGTGCCCGCTCAAGCGGTATTATACCACTCTGCGCCGCAAAAGTACACCCGTACAGCTCCCTTGCCAGTTCGTCGGCCAGCGGCCGCGTATACCCCGGCCTTGCGCCGTATTTCATGGCGTGAATGCTCTCCTTCACCAAGCCCTGATAAAGGTACAGGCTGGCCGCACCATCCAGCCCGTCCAGCCGATGCTCGGTGGGTGCGAGCCGATAGGGCGTGTGTCGCAGTTTCTTCGCCGCCTCAGCGCAATGCGGGCAGGCCGGCTGAAACCCCATCGCCCGGTCGCAGAAGGGACACCGCTCCGGATAGACCAGCCCGCGGAGCAGCTCCGCCGCCCCGTTCATCCCTGCTTCACCATGCGCAGCAGCTCCGAAAGGCCGCTGTATCGCAGATTCTGCCGTACATTCCGCACCATGGCCGCCACGGTGGCACTCTGCCCGGGCAGTACGCACAGCCGGCGGGCGCGGGTCACGCCGGTGTACAGCAGGTTGCGGTAGCACAGCTTTTCGGGCACCTCGCTCACCGGCATCACCACCGCCGGGAACTCGCTGCCCTGGCTTTTGTGGACGGTCACCGCATAGGCGATCTCCAGCTCGTTCAGGTGATCCGGCGTGTAGGTCAGCAGCCGGTCATCCACCTGCACCTTCAGGGTACGCTGCGCCGGCTCCACCGCAACCACCACACCGATGTCTCCGTTGAATGCGCCCACACCGGCCTCACCGCCCTCCCGCTCAAAGGGGATCTCGTAATTGTTGCGCACCTGCATCACCTTATCGCCCAGGCGGAAGATGATCTCACCGTTCTTGATCTCAGGCTTTTCCCGGCTGGGCGGGTTCAGCATGGCCTGCAGACGAGGGTTCAGCTGTCGGGTGCCGTTGGGTCCCAGCTTGGTGGGGCACAGCACCTGGATGTCCCGCACCGGGTCCAAGCCATAGCTGGCCGGCAGACGGCTGGCCACCAGATCGCACACGAGCTGCTGGCAGGCCATGCCGCCGGAGCGGATGAAGAAGAAGTCGTCCTCTTTGCCGCCGTTCTCCGGAAGTTTCCCTTCCAAGATGCGGTGGGCGTTGGAAACGATGCGGCTCTGGGCCGCCTGCCGAAAGATCTCGGTGAGGCAAACAGTGGGCACCACACCGCTGCGGACGGCCTCGCCCAGAATGTTTCCGGGCCCAACACTGGGTAGCTGGTCGGCATCTCCCACCATGATGATGCGGCAGCCATGTTTCAGGGCACTCAGCAGGCTCTGGAACAGCTTTACATCCACCATGCTCATCTCATCCAGGATGACCACGTCGTACCGAAGAAGGTTCTTCTCGTTGTGGACGAACCGCATCACGCCGCCGCTGTAATCCACCTCCAGCAGGCGGTGGATGGTGGATGCCGGGCACCCGGTCAGCTCGGACAGTCGCTTGGCCGCACGGCCGGTGGGCGCACAGAGGGCCACCCGGTCGGCCTGGTGCTCGAACAGGGCCAGAATGGCGTTGACGGTGGTGGTTTTGCCGGTACCCGGGCCGCCGGTGAGCACCAGCACCCGGCTCCCAAGCGCTTCCCGGATGGCCTGCCGCTGCTGGGATGCATAGGCAAACCCCTGTGCCCGCTCCAGCGCATCAATGCTGCGCTCCAGATCTGCCGGCTGGGAGGCCGGATGCCTGGCAAGGTCCGCAAGGCGGAAGGCGATGTCCTCCTCGGCGCGGTACAGATCGGGCAGGTAGATGTATTCTGTGCCGGCCAGCATACAGCTGTACAGTTCACTCTCCGCGATCGCTTCGGACAGCTCCGCCTCCACCGTCTCCGTCTCCACCCCGATGAATGCAGAGGTGGTGGCAGCCAGCCGGGCACGGGGCAGGCAGGTGTGTCCGTTGCCCGCATTGTGCCGCAGCACATACAGCAGCGCCGCCCACACACGCAGGCGGCCTTCCTGCGGGAGCTGCAGGTTTGCGGCCATCTCGTCCACCTGTGCAAAGCGCAGGTTCAGCGGCTCACCGCACAGCAGATAGGGATTTTCGGTGATGGCATTCAGGGTATTGGGGCCGAAGGCGCGGTACACCTCCATGGCGCGCGCCGCTGAAATGCCGTAGCGCCCCAGCCAGGTCACCACCTCCCGCGCACCGAACTGGCGGCGGAACTCCTGATTGATGGTGTCCGCCTTTTCCGGGGTGATGCCCCGCACAGCGGTGAGCTGCTCCGGGTGCTCGGCGATCACATCCAGCGTGTCTGCGCCAAACAGGGACACCAGCTTTTTCGCAGTGGCCGGGCCAATGTAGGGCAGTGCACCGCTGGCCAGATACGCCCGGATGTCCTGGATGGCCTGCGGCATGGTGGCGGCACAGGACACCGCCTTGAACTGACGGCCATAGGTGGGGTGGGTCTCGAAGCGGCCCTCGAGCTGCACCGTCTCACCGATGTGCACCTCACCCACCACACCGGCGGCCTCCACCAGCTCACTTCCGGTATTCACAGAAAACACCGTATAGCCGTTGTCCTCGTTCTCGAAGATGAGATATTCCACCACGCCCTCCAGGCGCTGCGTCTCGTTTTCCATGGGGCCGCCCTCCTCTCTGCCGGTCGTTTTCGTATCGCAGCGGCCGCATCCCGGCACAAGGCGATACCAATTCATTATCCATTATAGTACACAGCTCCGTGCTTCGCAAGCACTGCATAGCACCGCGTTTGCCCCGATGCATAATCCGCCGGGGCGCGGCCACACTAGGTGCGAAAGGAGGTGTTGATCATGGCCAACAACAGCAATTCTGCAAACACCAACCTGTACAATCCCGGTGAGTCCGGTGCGCCCGCCGGCACGTATCAGGAGGTCGGCCCCCGCGGCGGCAAGGTCGAGAACGGCCGCACCGCCAGCATCGCCCGGGGCGACCGCCTGCCCCCTGTTTCCACCGCCGGCAACAGGTGGGAGAAGCAGTGAGACACCGATAGGCACACGGCAAGAGCCTCTGCATTTGGCGCATCCAGTCCGAATGCGGGGGTTTTCGCCGTACATATGGCGAAACATCCGGTCTTGCAGGTGATCTGTGCGCGCCAAATCCCGGCACACCGTCTATGTTGGTTCAAGGCAAAGATCCACCGGGGGATCTCAAACCGATCCCGGACACCGGGACCTTAGCGCGGTCGGCAGCAGCTGCCCCACACCCGGGCAGCAGACCTTGTGGCGCAGCCGGACACCCTGAAAATTTGTTCGCTTATGTGATCGTTTACGCGATTTTTCACAATGATCTCAGGTGATTTTGTGAAAGCCTCGCGCACGATCCTACAAAAAAGAAAAAGGCCGTGCATCGAATTTTCATCGATGCACAGCCTTTTTTGGAGCGAGTTACGGGACTCGAACCCGCCACCCTCTGCTTGGGAAGCAGATGCTCTACCGGATGAGCTAAACTCGCATTTCGTGGTACTTGATTAGTATACCCCGCCGTACCCGAAATGTCAACCAGATTTTGTCGCCCGCTTTGCCACCTGTTCCGCCCCATCTTCCGTCATTCGTCCGGTTTTCACCGTTTGCGCTCTCCCTTTTTCTTGCACCGCAAAAAAAGAGCCGCCCCAAAGCGGGGCGGCTCTGCCACAGATCCAATGTGCATACACGGTCAGTCTTCCGACTGGCTCTCGTACTCCTCCTGCTCTTCCAGCAGCTTCTCCCACTCCTCAAACAGCTCGGTCTGGTGGAAGCGGGTGTCATCCAGCTCATCA
>JAFUQL010000291.1 GCA_017472375.1 Oscillospiraceae bacterium
CATGGCAGTCATGGCCGCAGGCATGCATCACGCCGGGATGAATACTTTGAAACTCCAGCCCGCTGTTCAGCACCACAAAGTTCTCGCTGCCCTCCCGGTCGTTGCTGTAAAGCCGCCCGAAGGCCGCACGCAGAGCCTCCAGTGCCTTGTCGTCCAGCTTTTTCTCGCTCTTGAGAAAGCCCTTCTTGTTTCCGCCCCTCAGCGCCATGTTCCGCTCAAACACCAGCGTAGCGTAGGCCGTCTCGATGAGCTTGGCGCTCTCGACGGTGATGGGAACACCCTGTGCGCCGTCGGTGGTGTTGCGCAGGATCTTCAGAAAGTTGTGCGGCGCATAGGTTACACCGTTCACCGCCAGATCAAAGTCCTTGAAGATCGGGTTCGGACTGAGCAG
Organism: Oscillospiraceae bacterium; assembly: GCA_017472375.1. Lineage (GTDB taxonomy): Bacteria > Bacillota > Clostridia > Oscillospirales > Ruminococcaceae > SFJ001. The sequence goes on from JAFUQL010000291.1 coordinate 392, forward strand.
CACCGAAACACAGCGTTCCTCCACATAGTGCAGTGACACCGGCACGCCGTTCTCCCGGTGGATGTAGGCATAGCCTCCCTTGCCCAGATAATAGTCCCGCACAATGGCATGCCAGAACTCATTGGCATTCAGGGTATCGCCGGTCTCATCGTTCAGCAGGCGCAGCCGTGGGTCGTCCGTCACCTCCACCGCGCGGTGGCCGCCCTCATCCCGGTACAGCTTGATGGGCGTGCCCGCGATGATGCCGGCGATCAGATCCACGCCGCCGGCCACCGTCGGCACCTGCAGTGCCATCTCCCGATCCACACTGCCGCCCCGCAGGGCCGCCTCCAGCAGGGCGTCCTCCACCACCGTGACCCCTTCGGCCCGGAGCTCCCTGCGCTTCCATTTGAACAAAGCCATTTGTCCTCCTTATGTCTGGACCACAAAGCTGTCCTGTCCGAACAGCATATCCTGTTCCGCCAGATAGGTGGCATTGATGAGTGCCACCACTTCGTCCACCTTGCCCTCGCTGCGCTTCTTGTTGACGTACTTGTTCCGGTTCGTGTCCTCGGTGCAGCGGGCGTTCTGAAAATTGATCTCCAGCATCCGGTTCTCGTCGTAGAAGAACTCGCGGCTCAGGATCTTCTCCCGCAGTAGCTTGGTGGGACTGTGCAGCACGCTGGAATGCTGACGGATCTCCACGCACTCCACTCCGGCTGCCTCCAGCTTCTGTACGGTGGAGAGCGCGTTCCAGCGGTCGTATCCGCACTGTACGATCTCCACCCCGTACCGCTCAGGCAGGGACAGGATGAACTGCTCCACAAAGCCGTAGTCGATGACCTCGCCGCCGCAGGCAAAGCAGACGCCCTGCCCGATCAGCCGCCGGTAGTCCACCATCTCCTTGCGAGACTTGTATGCCACCCGATCCGCTGGAACGAAGCCGAATGCCTTGGCATAGAGAACGCCGTCCTCCACCGTGACCATGGCCACCGCTGTGTTGTCATCCGTCTGGGACAGATCCAGTCCCAGATACACCGGCCGTCCACGCCAGAAGTCCGGATCCTCAGCTCGGGCACAGGCCTGCACCCGGGAGATCTCCACATAGCCCTCTACACCGAGGCCCTTGTATTTGATGTTGTTGTGCTTGCACAGATAGTTCTCTCGCTTGTTCTCGTAGAGCACCGCCAGTGCCCGGATCTTGCAGATAGCCTGAAACACTGTCTGATTCTTTACGGCGACGGGATTCGACTGCCAGATCACCCGATCGTCGGTCATCCAGCGGTCCTCTGCCCGGAGCCAGTCGTCCGGCTCGTAGAGCAGGCTGAAGCGCCGCTGATCCTCCAGAAGCCCGTCCAGTGTTTTGCGGGAGATGTCGATCTCGTCGATCATGGCATTGTCATCGTTGGGATACTGGGTGGAGATGATGATCCCCAGCTTGCTCTTCAGAGTGATCTGAGAGGACCTCATCGCCTCGATGGGATAGGCATCCATCGCGCCGGCCTCGTCCGCCAGAAAGGCATTGGCCAGCTTTCCGTCCATCCGGTCGCGGCTGTAGGCCAGCGGAGTGTACTCGCTGTCGGTGAGACCACATCGGACCTCGCCGCGGAGCACCTTGAAGACCTTATCCTCCGCCAGTGCAGGGCTGCTCTTGATGATCTTGCGCAGTGCCACCTTCAACTCACTGGACAGTTTCAAATCCGGAGCCACCGAAAAGAACCGGCTGAAATGCGGCTCGGTGAGCAGGAGCAGCACAAAGATCACCGCCGAATTGAAGGTTTTGAAATTCTTGCGGGCGATCTCCAGCACAGCTGTCTCGTAGTAGCGGGCGCCCTCCGCCGTCTTTGTGCAGAGCACCGCTGTGATGAACAGCCATGCATAGTCCTCCAGTCCGTCGTAGAGCGGGCACTGCAGGTCCGGATGCACCATTAGGCGGAGCAGGCCGCAGATGCGCCGGTAGGCCGACTCGTCCACCCACGCTGTGTCGGTGGGCCTGTCCACAATGGCGAGCCACTGAGCAGCCTGCTTTTTCACATAGACCGGTACCTTGTCGTTCTCCGCTTCACAGCACCACCGGGCGTACTTCACGGCCGGACCAGTCTTCACGCTGTCAGACATCGTTCACAAGCGCCAGCAGCGGACTGGGCTTTTCCTGCGCTGTCTTGGGCACACTGCGCAGGGCACTGGCCACAGTCATGGCGCACTCCTTCTCGATGTCAAACATCATCTTTCGCTTAGCCTGCACCCGGTTGTCCGCATCCAGAATGGACTTCTGCATTTGAGCCTGCAGGCGGTATCGCGTTTCGGCATCCATCTCCGAATCGCATTGAAGCTTCTCCAGCTGTACCATAAACGCTGCCCGGAGCTGCTCAAACTCTTCGCATTCGGCCCGCAGGATGCAGTATCGATTGATGACATTCTCGTACAGGGCATCGTTCTTCCCGATGGCAGTCAGGATCGGCAGGACCCGACGGAACTCCCGGTGCGCCGCCGGGCACTCCTTCACCTGTGGCTGCTCCTTTAGCATCCGCCCGGTCAGCAGAGCATTCTCCGCGGCTCTGCGCTGTTCCAGTTCGGCCTTGGTCGCATGACGTGTCAGAGCCCCCGCCGCCTTGCTCGGTCGTGCCATTTCCTTTCGCCTCCGTTTCATTTCGGGAATTTTTTGTAAAAATGGGTCCCCAGTCGGTGGACCAGTTGCCAGATTTTGGCCCTTTTACCCCCGGGGGGTACCGGGCATAGACGGAGCCTTGGATGCCAGCTCGTGCAGCCACTTTGGATCCAGTTTGCCTGCTTCCGCCAGCTCATGGCAGGCACGGCACAAAGTCAGCAGATTCTCATCTTCCAGCCGACCCTCCCAGCGTTGTTCCAGTGGATCAATGTGATGCACCGACAGATCCTCATACATCAGCTCGCCACGCGCAAGGCAGACTCGGCACAGGTTCAGGTCACGCTCGCGTATCCTCGTCCGCTTGTGCTTCCACTTTAGCCCACCGCGAAATGTATCCTGCTTTTTTGTGAGTCTGGATACTGGCCGTCTACGGGTGCAGACGCCTCGACTATCGTGAATGTGCCCGCATCGCGGGCAGGCTCTCAGCATATCGACCTCCATTTTGCAAAACAAAAGCCCGCGCCCCGAAGGGTGCAGGCTAAAAAAATAATGAGCAAGAAAAAGAAGAAGCCCCAAAGCAAGCTTGAGACCATCAGCACGGTAGTCAACATTCTGGCCGGAATCGCGAACATCGTGCACATCGTCTATCAGATGCTTAAGGGCTAAAGAGGGCGGGGAGCGAAAGCTCCCCAAACTCTCTTTGTATTATACCACAGGAAAGGAGCAATCACAACATGTTCAAACGCCTTTTGAAAAACGCATCGCTCTACATGCTCTCTCTGGCGAATCTCGCCTATTGCGTTCGCCACGGATTCAACTGGGTCGCTGGCGTGGCGCTTGCCCTGTCCGGCATCAGCCTTGTGTTGGATATTGCCGCGGAGGTCAAACATGGAAAAGACCAGTAAGTCCGCAAAGCAGCAGGAGTACATGCGGAAAACCTATGTTCGTTTTCCGCTCGATCTGAAGCCGGACGTGCTGGCGGCCTACCGCGCCGCCTGCGAAAAGAACGGCACCAGTCCCACCGCTGAGATCAAGAAGTTCATCGCCAGATACATCGAGGAAGCCGGGGAGTGATCCCCGGCTTTTCTCTTATCCCCTTACCCGCCCTCCCGGTGTATCCTGTGCCGGGCTCACCCATTTGGGCTGAGTGGGTGGACTCGAACCACCACGCACCGCCGTCGCTCCTGCGCTCTGGCTGGGAGCGCGCTCGCTCTGGCGGCGTATCGCCAATGTGACGCCGGGGATCACCCGGCCGCTCTGCCTTTGAGCTACACTCAGCATAGAAAAGCCCCGACCGTTGCCGGTCAGGGCAGTACCGCCATCTCAGGCGGCGGTGGGGCCTTATCGCAGTGACACCGGGCGGCAAGAATCAACCGAAGAATCCGCCAAGTGCAGGCACCGTACTGCTAGGAGGCTCGCACATAGATGCTCAGGAAATGTTGGCACCGCACTGAGGGTTTGCACCTCTCACGCTCTGCCGCCGTTCCGGCCGGCCAGCGATGCGGCATAATATGCCCCCGCCATGGTACCAGCGCCGGTGGACGCGGCGAG
>JAFUQL010000292.1 GCA_017472375.1 Oscillospiraceae bacterium
ACAATGTCCTTGTGTGTTCTCTGACAAATTGGGGTTTGTAGTTTTCTTATAAGGTTACTGTGGAGGTGCAATCCCTCCGTCACGCCTGCGGCGTGCCACCTCCCTTTACACAAGGGAGGCTTTAGCTGTGGCGGTTTTGGCCTTCGTTTTTAACGCAACATCGTGGAAAACTCGAAAAAGCAAAACCGCCGCAGTATTGGCTTCCCCCTCCGGGGGAAGCTGTCGCCGCAGGCGACTGATGAGGGACGGGATGCAGAGCCTAAAGTAAAGATTGCAACCACTTCCCTCATCCGACCTCGCTTCGCTCGGCCACCTTCCCCCGGAGGGGGAAGGCTTTACCGTCACGCAAAGGCTGCCCCCGCTCCGCGGGGGGAGCTGTCGCCGCAGGCGACTGAGGGGGGCACGATCGCGGCTTCCTGCCGCAAAAGCGACAACCCCCAATCTGCCGCATCATCTCGCTTGGGAACACCTTCCCGAGTTGGGGCATCCTAGTTCCGCGCCGGTGCTGCGTGCGTTGTGCGGGCAGGATCACTGCGGTGACCTTATAAAGAAGCCGCGATGGCCTCTCACCCGTCACGCTTACGCGTGACGGCTTCAGCCCTGCACGCCTTGCACCCGCCAGCCGGCCACGAACTCGCACCCGGCGGCATCCAGGGCGGGGGGCTCCAGGGTCAGCACCGGGTCGAGCCCGGCGGCGCGGGCGGCCCGCTCAAAGTGGCACAGGGCGATGCCCAGGTCGATGCGCTGCATGTCCACCGCCCCCACCGAAAAGCCCGCACTGCGCTTCAGGTAGAAGTACGCCCCATCGCCGCGCACCACCACCCGCCAGGGCTGGGCGTTCACCGCAGAGGGCGCCCACCGCACCAGCTCCAGCGGCAGGGCCAGCGCACCGGCCCGCTCCGGGCTGAGCGGGGCGGTGAAGTCCCCCTCAAAGAACAGCGCGCCGAAGTCCAGCCGGCTGTCCGCCTTGATGGCCTTGCGCATCACCGTCTCCCGCACCGAGGGCCTGGCCGCCGGGTAGCCCACCGGGCTGACACAGGGCATCCCCTCGCCGTCCTCCAGGGCCATGGCCCGCTCAAAGGCGGGGCGGTCCATGGTGCCGCCCAGCCACACGGTGCCCACCCCCAGCGCCCATGCATCCAACACCACCTGCTCGAAGCTGTAGCCAAAGGCCTCGGCGGCGTGGGGGCCGGGCTTCACCTTGCCCGCCATATACAGCTGCGCCCCGGTGACCACCGGGCTTTTCAGCCCGTGTTCGGCCGCATCCAGCAGCCGCAGCTCCACCGGCACGCCCCAGGGGTTGGCGGCCGCCGCCATGCTCTCCTTCAGCCGCTGCAGATGCTCCGCGCTCAGGGGGCGGCCGTCGTAGCTGCGCACGCTCTTTCTTGTGCGGATGATCCGCTCCAGTTGTTCCATCCCAGTTCCTCCTCACTGCCGATGCAGCGTGTATTTTTCTATTATAGTAGGACAAGCCACACCGCCTGTCAACCTCTCACGGCGGCACATTTTCACAAACGTCCCTCTTTCCGCCGATGCACCGGCGTGTTACAATGGTAAAAAGAAACAAGGAGGTACGCCCATGGGGGAGCTTCTGGCCGGCAACGGCATCGTGATCCTGTATTTTCTGGTCTGCGCAAGCTCGGCGCTGGTGATCCGGCTGCGGGCGGGCCTGCCCAACGAGGTGTTCCGCAAGCTGCTGCACCTGGTCCCGCTGTTCTCCTACCCGGTGTACCTGTATGCCTTTGACCGCTGGCAGTACAGCGCGGGGTCGGCGCTGGGGTTTGCGGTGGTGGTCTGGCCGGTGCTGCTCTTTGCCGAGCGGTTCCCGGGCTTTTCGGCCCTGCTCACCGAGCGGCGGCGCGGCGAGCTGAAGTCAAGCCTGCTGCTGGTGTTCAGTATGTTCACGCTGGTCACGGCGGTGTGCTGGGGCTGGCTGGGCGACCGGATGCTGGCCCTTGCCAGCGTGTTTGCCTGGGGCCCCGGCGATGCGGCCGCCGCCCTTGTGGGCAAGCGGTTCGGCCGCCGCCCGCTGCAGGGCCCCCACATCGAGGGGCGCAAGAGCGTGGAGGGCACCGCCGCCATGTTCGCGGCCTCCTTCCTGTCGGTGCTGGGGCTGCTTGTGGCCCGGGGCGGGCTGAGCCTGCCCGCCTGCCTGCTCACCGCCGCCCTCACCGGCGCGGTGAGCGCCGCGGTGGAGCTGTTCACCCTGCGTGGCATGGACACCTTCACCTGCCCGGTGGCCGCCATGCTCACCCTTATCCCCCTCACCCGCCTGCTGGCCTGACCTACGGAGGACCCCTGTATGGAGCAAAACAGCAAGAACGCCGGCAGCCGCACCCTGCGCCTGTCGGTTTTGATGAGCGCCCCCGGCCCGCTGGTGGTGGGCCTGGGGCTTCTGGCCGGGCGCAGCGCCACCCAGCTGGCCGACTTTGTGCGCCGCAGCGCCGAGCTGCTGGCCATCGTGGCGGCGTGGCTGGTGTATGAGCGCACCGCCCGCGCCGCCACGGAGCAGAAGGCCCGGCTGGAGCGGGGCGTGAACCGCTTTGTGGGCTGCGCCATGTGCCTGAGCGGCGCGGCCATGCTGCTGGTGGCCGCCCTCACCGCCGAGGCCGAGACCGGCAACGTGATCCCCGGGCTGACCATTGCGGTGCTGGGGGTCGTGGCCAACACCCTGTTCTGGCGGCGGTACGCCCGGCTGAGCCGGCAGGGCGGCGGGGCCATCCTGGCGGTGCAGAGCCGCCTGTACCGGGCCAAGGCCCTGGTGGACGGCTGTGTCACCGCGGCCCTGCTGACGGTGGCCCTCGCACCCGGCTCGCCCGCGGCCCTGTGGCTGGACAAGCTGGGTTCCGCTGTGGTGGCGGTGTACCTGATCCGCTGCGGCCTGCGCACCGTGCGGGAGAGCCGCGCCTGACCCCACCTGAAAGGAGGACCCCCATGCACTATCCCGACCTTGTATTCGACCTGTACGGCACTCTGGTGGACATCCACACCGAGGAGGACGACGCCGTGTGGGAAAAGACCGCCCTCTACTTCGGCTACTACGGGGCGGCTTACACCGGTGCCGAGCTGCGCGCCGCCTTTGCCGAAGCCATGGCCGCCCGCAAGGCCCGCGCCGGGCAGAGCTACGAGTGCTTCCCCGACCTGCCCTTCGAGCCGGTGATGGCCGAATTGCTGCGGGCCAGGGGGGTCACCGAACGCGCCGACACGCTGGGTGTGAACGCCGCGCAATTGTTCCGGGTGTGCTCCACCCACTGGCTGCGGCTGTACCCGGGCGTTTTGGAGGCTCTGACCGCCCTGCGGGCCGCCGGGCACCGGCTGTGGCTGCTGAGCAACGCCCAGCGGGTGTTCACCGCCTTTGAGCTGCGGGCGCTGGGGCTGGAGGACGCCTTCGACGGGGTGTACCTCTCCTCGGACTACGGCTGCCGCAAGCCGGACGGGCGGTTCTTCCGGGCGCTGACCGAGGACCGCCAGCTGGACCCCGCCCGCTGCCTGATGATCGGCAACGACCGGGACACCGACATCGCCGGGGCCCAGGCCGCCGGCATGGCCACCCTGTACCTGCACACCGACCTGACCCCGCCCGACCAGCCGGAGGCCGACCCGGCCCGCTCCCCCGCCGCCTGCCCCGGCCCCCACTGGGAGCTGGAGGGCTGCGACTGGCCCATGCTGGCGCGGCTGCTGCCCGGCCTCTGACCCAACTGAGACCATGAAACGGAGGTGCCCCATGCGGCCACGCGATGCCCACAGGGAACTGTGCAGCGCCCTTCTGCTGGGGCTGCTCACCCTCGCCCTGAGCCTTGCCGCAGCGGACGGGCTCATCGGCCTGAACCAACCCCCGGCCGGCACCCGTTTGGGTGCGGTGCTTTTCTGGGCGGGGCTGGTGGGGCTGCCGCTGGTCTTTTGGCGGCGGGTGCGCTGGCGGTACACGGTGGTCGACCTGCCGCTGTACTTCCTGCTGTACTTCCCCATTGACCTTGCCTTCGGCCCCGCCCACACCCATACATTCCTCTCGGGGCACGGCTTCATCGCCTTCCCCGCCGCCCTCCGCGCCGCGCTGACCGCGGCAGTGTTCTGGGGCGTACAGAGCCTGGTGTATCTGGCCGCCAACGCGGCGGCACGCCTGCTGCGGCGCAGATGAACATGAAAAAAACAGGGCCTCTCCCGGCTGGGAGAGGCCCTGTTCTTTGTTATGCG
>JAFUQL010000293.1 GCA_017472375.1 Oscillospiraceae bacterium
CCGTGTGGCGGTGGCCGGCGTCATGGCCATGGAGCCCCGCATCCTTGTGTTGGACGAGCCCGCCGCAGGTCTTGACCCGGAGGGCCGGGACACCATTCTGCGGCAGGTGAAGGAATACCACAAAAAGACCGGCGTCACCGTGCTGCTGGTCAGCCACAGCATGGAGGACATCGCCAAATACGCCGACAAGGTCATCGTGATGGACCAGCGGCAGATCGCCATGTACGACAAGGTGGACAAGGTGTTTGCCCGCGCGCCCGAGCTGCTGGAGCTGGGCCTGTCGGTGCCGCAGGTGACCAAGGTGTTCCTCAAGCTGAGGCAGATGGGCATTGAGATCGACACCGATGTGTACACCATTCCGTATGCGGTCAAGACCATTCTGGAGGCGAAAGCCAAAAAAGAGGCGGGACACAGCCTGCTACGTGCCGCCGACGGGGAAGGAGGGGACGCCGAATGCTGAGAGATATCACCATTGGTCAGCATTTCCCGGGCAGCAGCCCTCTGCATACCTACGACCCCCGTGCCAAGCTGGTCATGACCATCGCCTACATCGTGCTGCTGTTTGCGGCGGCCAATCCCTTGGGCCTTGCGCTCAGCGTGGGACTGCTGGCGGCGCTGTACGCCATTGCCCGCATCCCCTTTAAGATGATCTGGAAGAGCCTCAAGCCCATCCTGCCGGTCATCGCCTTTACGGCGGTGCTCAACCTGTTCTTCGTCACCGGCGACACCCTTCTGGTGGCGCTGGGCCCGGTCAAAATTTACGCCGAGGGCGTGCGCTACGCCATTCTGATGGCGGTGCGTGTGGTGGCGCTGATCGCCGGCACCAGCCTGCTGACCTATACCACCAGCCCCATCGTGCTGACCGACGCCATCGAGCAGCTGCTCAAGCCGCTGGAGAAGCTCAGCTTCCCGGTGCACGAGCTGGCTATGATGATGACCATTGCGCTGCGGTTCATCCCCACCCTGATCGAGGAGACCGACAAGATCATGTCGGCCCAGAAGGCGCGCGGCGCCATGCTGGACTCCGGCAGCCTGAAGGACCGGGTCACCGCGCTGGTGCCGGTGCTCATCCCGCTGTTCATCTCGGCGTTCCGCCGCGCGGACGAGCTGGCCATGGCTATGGAGTGCCGCTGCTACCACGGCGGCGCGGGCCGCACCCGGCTCAAGGTGCTGCGCTTTACCAAGCGGGATGCAGTGTACACGCTGGTGTGCGTGCTGGCCTTTGCGGCCGTGCTGGCCACGAGGATGCTGTTCCCGGGGTTCTGAGAAGGCGGGGAACGGTCCTTTCTTGAAAGAAAGGACCAAAGAACTTTTCCACCCGGGGTCACGGGGCGGCAAGACGAAGCCATCGCCCGCTTTGTTGGTTCGTAAAAAAAGCACTGCAACCCAAAGGCCCCCTTGCCAAAGGCAGCACGAGGGAGCGCCGCCAGTGGCAACACGAGGGAGCGCCGCCAGCGGCGGAGGAAGCGACCGAGTGTTGGCGCTGCTGTTCTGAATTTTCAAGGGCGCAACGCGTACCCGCAGAAAATTCAGGTAACAGCAAGAGGGGAAAATGCGAGAGAGCCTTGTGGCGCCGCTGTTCTGAATTTTCAAGCAAGCGTATGCGCGCCGAAAATTCAGGTAACAGCAAGAGGAAGGTGGCTGCGCCGCAAGGCGCAGACGGAGGGATTTGTTCCCGCAGCCTGCCGTATCCGGGAGTGTTCTTACTCCGGTCAGGAATCCCCCAGCCTCGCTGCGCTCGGCAGCCCCCTTTGGCAAGGGGGCCTTCCCATCTCACCCCCTGCGACACAAAGTA
>JAFUQL010000294.1 GCA_017472375.1 Oscillospiraceae bacterium
CACCTCCCGGCTTGCGGTGCCCGGCTCGCGCGGCGCGTCCTTACGGCCGCTTGCGTTCGCTCGACCGCTGCGCTGCTCACGGGCCGCCTGTATCTGCCACCGGCAGCGGCGGCCCATGAGCCCCCCGGAGGGGGAAGGCTTCACCGCTGCACAAAGGCTGCCCCCACTTGTGGGGGGAGCTGTCGCCGCAGGCGACTGAGGGGGGCACGGCTGCGGCTTCTTGCCGCAAAAGCGACAAACCCCAATTTGCAGCCCCCCTTCTCCCGATCGGAAACACGATTCCGTAAAAAAGGCATTCACTTATCCAATCTGTATAATTCTCTATAAATTATACAGAAGCCCTTCACATTTCGACGCACCTCACCGCACACACAGTATACCCTGATGCAGCAGCCGATACTCTGTCCCGCTCACCAGACCTCCAGCGCCCCGGTCACATCGCACAATTGCTGGAACCGGCTCAGGCGGCTTCCGCACTCCTTCACGCCGGGCAGATCGAGGTCTTCTCCCTCTGCGCGGGCGTAGTCAGCCGCATACTGCTGGAGCAGCCAGTCGGCCTGCTCCACGTCCACCACCTGCTCCACCACCTCGCCGTCTGCGGTGGTGCAGCGCCATGCCACCTCGCCCAGGTTCTCCACCAGCGCCAGGATAGCCACTGCCTTGCGCTCCATCCGCTCGTCCAGCCCGGGCAGCGACTCGGGCAGCCGCTCCTGCTCAAACACGATCGTCCAGCGGTAGGGCTCGGCAGCGCTCTGCAGCTCGTTGGTGAACAGGCCAACATAGTCCAGATGCAACGCCTCCGCCACCTGGCTCAGCGCCGTGATGCTGCCCATGTAGGGGGTGCGGGCGGCGTAGGCGTCCAGCGTTCCGCTGTGGATGGACACCCCGTCCTGCCACAACACCTCACCCGCCAGATACACCGTGTCCACCCCGTTCAGCGGGTAGGTGTCCTTCATGCGGCGGTCGTCCTGCATCAGGGTGTACACCCGCCGGGCGGTGATGTGCAGCTCGCTGCCCCGGCGCTCGGCCTGCCAGCCCCGGTAGGCCCAGTGCTGCCAGTTGGTGAACACGGTCAGGCTCAGGGTGTCGTCTTCCTCGTCGTATCCCATCGACCAGCTCATGTGTTCCCGGTCGGCCTCCACCCCGATGAACCGCGCCCACACGCCCACACCCAGCACCAGCGCCAGCAACGTGCCCGCCACGGCGGCGGCCACCCGGCGGCGGGTGCGGCGGCGCAGCCCCTTCAGGTAGTCCACCTCCCGGTCGGTACCGGCGGGGGGCTCTTCCACAGGGGCGGCCAGTTCGGCTCTCAGCGCTGTGCAGTCCGGGCAGGCGGACAGATGCCGCTCCACCGCCTCGTTGGTCTCGGCGCCGGTCAGCCCCTCCACATAGCCGGGCAGCAGATCCCGCACCAGGCCGCAGGTCAGGTCGTTCTTCATGGCTCCTCTCCCCCTTTCAGCTTCTCTTTTCCACGGTAAAATGTCACTCTCGCCCAAGTCTCAGTACGCCCCAGCACCTGACCGATCTTCCGGAAGCTCAGCTCGCCGAACACCCGCAGATACACCACCTCCCGGGTGGGTTCGGGCAGGGCGTGGATGCGCCCCAGCAGGTCAAGGTGGCTCTGGCGGTCGGTCACCGTCTGCTCCGCCGAGGGCCCGGCCGGGCCGGTCTCTCCCTCGGGCAGAGGGGCCTCCCGCCCGGCGCGGCGCAGATGCTTGTACCACAGGTGCCGGGCGATCTGGCACAGCCACACCGACACCTTGCTGCGCCCATCGAACCGGTCGATGGCCTTTAGCGCCTGGCAGAAGGTCTCCTGGGTCAGCTCCTCGGCCAGATCCGGGTCCCGGCACTGAGCCAAAAGGAACCGGTACACCGTGCGGGCGTGTTCCCGATAGATGCGCTCCATGTCCCGGTCGTCCTGATGCAGGCTCACGGCGTCCCCCTCCCTTCTGCCTGCGGCGGTTTTATTCGTTCTTGCTTATAAGTACCCGCAGGCGGGCGGTTCGTTACAGGGTGCCGCCGGATTTTTCCCGCCGCAGACAAAAACCGCCCCGCGGGGCCCTTTGGGGCACACCGCGGGGCGGTCGCATTTTAAGTCAGGCAGGTCACAGAGCGGATGCAGCTCAGCGCATCTCGGCACCCTTCTTGAACTTCAGGTCGCTGAGGATCTTCTTCATGGCGCGCTCCACCTCAGCGGGTTCCAGCTCCTTGGCGGGGTCGCTGAGCACCAGAGAGAAAGCCATGCTCTTGCGGCCGGCGCCCAGTGCCTCGCTGCGGTACACGTCGAACAGCTCCACGGCGGTCACCAGCTTGCTGGCGCCCTTGATGGTGTCGGTCAGCTCGCCGCAGGTCACGGCCTCGTCACACACCACGGCGATATCGCGCATGGTGGGGGCGAAGGCGCTCATGGGCTTGTACTTGCGGTCGCCGGTAAAGCAGCCGGCCAGCGTCGCCCAATCCAGCTCGGCCAGATAGATGTTCTGGCTGTCCTTCTCGTCCTTGGCGATCTTCAGCTCGGCGGTGATCTCGTTGGCCAGCTTGCCGAACACGCCCACCTTCTTGCCATCGCACAGCACGGCGGCGGTCATGCCGGGATGCAGCCAGCACACGCTGTCACGCTCGTAGGTGAACTGCACGTTGAACGCCTCAGCGATGCACTCCATCACGCCCTTGACGGTGAAGAAGTCCTCCTCAGGGCCGAACACGCCCAGAGCCAGGGTCAGCTTCTCGTCGGGGAACTCGGTGAGGGGCAGAGTCTTGGGGATGTAGATGTTGGACAGCTCGAACAGACGGCCCGCGCTGTTGCCCTTCTTCAGGTTGTCCACGATCACGTTCAGCATGCTGGGGACCAGCAGGGTGCGCATGATGGACAGGTTCTCGCTGATGGGGTTCAGGATGCGGATGGCCTGACGCTCGGGGGCGTCGGCGGGCAGGTGCATCCGATCCAGATCGGCGGTGGAGTAGAAGGCCAGCGTGCTGGCCTCGTAGCAGCCCTGACCCGCCAGCGTGCGCTTCAGCTTGAGCTGATCCTTCTGGCTGCGGTTCAGGCCGCCGGTGGTCACGGCGGCGGTGGGCAGGAAGGTGGGCACGATGTGGTCGTAGCCGTACTCGCGGATGACCTCCTCGGCCAGATCGGGGAAGCCGTCCACGTCCTCGCGGTAGCGGGGCACGGTCACCACCAGCTCGCCGTTCTCCTCGGTGACGCCGAAGTCCAGACGGCCCAGGATCTCCTTGATGGTGTCGGTGGGCACGGTGATGCCCAGAACGCCGTTGATCTTGTCGGGGGTGGTGCGGATGACCTTGCGCTCGCTGGTGTCGGCGGCGGCGCAGTCAAAGCAGGTGGAGGTGATGTCGCCGCAATCCAGCTCCTGGATCAGGTGCAGAGCGCGCTTCAGACCCAGCTCGGTGCTGTACTGATCCACACCCTTCTCGTAGCGGGCGCTGGAATCGCTGCTTTGACCCAGAGCACGGCCGGTCTTGCGGACGCTGTCGCGGGCGAAGGTGGCACACTCGAACAGCAGCTCGGTGGTCTTGTCGGTGATCTCGCTGTTCAGGCCGCCCATAATGCCGGCCAGCGCCACAGGCTTCTCGGCATCGCAGATGACCATATTGTTCTCGGTCAGGTCAAAGGACTTCTCGTCCAGCGTGGTGATGGTCTCGCCGGGCTTGGCGCGGCGCACCACGATGCTGCGGCCGCTGACGGTGTCCAGATCGAAAGCGTGCATGGGCTGGCCGATCTCCAGCAGAACGTGG